>JBEKAG010000016.1:0-13309 GCA_050015955.1 Nitrososphaerales archaeon | reverse complement strand
GTCGCTCTTAGCAAGGCAGGCTATCACCGGCTCGGGAACGTCTTGGTCCCCGTGGACAGCTACGGACCTCTAATCGAGAAGAGGATGCGGAGACTCCTTTCGACGATGTATTCTCGGGGGGCAACGGCGCCGACCACCGAGGAGCTCTGCAAAGAGATAGGCAAAGACCTCAACTCAGAAGAATCGCTTCTCTACTGGGCTCAGAAGAAAGGTGTCCCTATCTTCGTCCCTGGCATCATGGACGGCTCTGTCGGAAGCCAGCTATGGCTCTTCGCCGAGAAGCAACGCGACTTCAAGGTCGACATGATTGGGGACGAACGCAGGCTGGCAGAGATCGTCTTCATGTCCAAGAAGTCGGGCGCTCTGGTGATAGGAGGCGGGATCACCAAGCATCACGCGCTCTGGTGGAACCAGTTCAGGGGTGGACTGGACTACGCGTGCTACATAACGACGGCAGTGGAGTACGACGGCTCCCTCAGCGGGGCGCAGGTGCGCGAAGCTGTCTCCTGGGGAAAAGTCAGAGTGAAAGCGAAGAAAGTCAACCTCTATGCTGATGCGACGACCGTTCTGCCTTTACTTGTATCCTACGCCTTGACGATGAGTGAGAATGACAGGGTGCGAGTCTGACTATCGGTTCTGACGCTCTGTTCTGCGGCTCTCTCAAGCGCTGAGTGATTCTCGAATGGGCGTCCTCGTTCTGCCCCTTCACACTGAGATTCCTCGTTCAGGGCCAGTGGGACGCGACTCACATGGCGACTGAGAGAAGTTCCAAGGAATTCGACCACCAAACCAGAGGCACTATTGGGTGTAGTCAGTCTAAGGGAAACTCACCAAAGATTTAATCATGTAATGATTGGATGCGAGTTGCCCAAGAACCTTGATTGAGGTAGACCGAGGACACTTCAGGCTCGTAGCCTGGATAGCAACCACCTTCCTCCTCCTGCTTACTGTCTACTCAAGTCAGGAGGTCACGCTGACGTCGGGGCTCGGGGACTTGCTCTCGTCGACTCTGGGCACTTTGCTTCCGGCGCTTCCCTTTTTCGCCTTACTCCTTGTCCTCACCGCGTTTAGGTGGAAAGACTTCCACGAAATCCTTCTGACCGAACGAGGCCTGACATCGAAGCCCGCCGTCAGGCTTGTGGGGGTGCTATTGATTCTTCTGCCTGCAGCCCTTTGGGCCCTGTTCTTCGGCTCGGGTGGGCCGTCGATATACCTTGCAATGGAGCTGTCTGCCTCTACCCTGGTACTGGTTGCCTACGGTGCCTTGCTCGTCTTGAATCCGACGATGTGGAGAATAATGCTTCCCTATGCATCATTGTACGCTGTGGGGCTGCTCGCACCGCTCACCATGTTAGATCTGTTCGGGGAACCATTGGCCTCGTTGTGCAGCTACCTCGCTGCCCAAATCACCAATGCCCTTGGGATTCACGTGGTATGGCAAGGCGCGGCATTCGGGTTCGTTTCGTTGAATGGAGAGTCCATAAGCACCGTCGTGTCACCCGTGTGCTCTGCAGCTTATTCCATTAGTATCTACCTAGGTCTGCTTGGCTTGATGTATCTGGATATGAGGAAGAGCCCCACAGCAACAGCGAAGTTTGCGGTTGCTGGAGTGATCGCACTGCCGATGATCAACTCGGCGAGAATAGCACTTACAATCCTAGTTGGATACCTCTACGGCCCAGCAGCTTTCTGGTGGATCCACGACTGGCTCGGCTACGCTGTTTTCTTCGTCTTCTACATCATAGTCTTGATGGTATACTCCAGAATGGGGAAGCCCAAGATTACCCATGACCAGGCTTTGCTATCGGCACAAAGCTCTTCGTCTCCCTTGCCCGCGCGCGGGAGAGGCTAGAGAAGGCTGAGCTGAAGGTCGGGGTTCGGGGCTGGGGACGGCGCGCGCGCTGTGACCGGAGTCGACAAGTCCGCCACGATGCCTAGGAGAGCACAGCGGAACGCTGACGAGCGAGGAGTCATGCTTAGGCTTCGCAAGACTTCATTGGAGAAGCTGGATGTCGTTGGGGAATTCGACGCGGCCTACAGCGTGTTCAGCGTGTTCAACTATATCCTCCACGAAGATCAGCTCCGAAAGACACTAAGCAAACTGAGGACCTTAATCCTGCCGGGCGGCCTCCTGGTCTTGGACATGGGGAACTTCGCTTCCCTCTTCGGCCGCTACAAGAAGGTAATCGCCAAGGAGCGGCGGGGCAGAGGGTGGTCGATCAGGAGGCGAGTGACGCATTGAGTGGACGACGCTAACCTGCTTTGGTATCATGACGAGACGAGTCGGATGGAACAGGGTGGCAAAGTGAAAGCCTGGCAGGAGACCCACGTTCTCCGGATGTGGATGTTTCCAGAGCTCAAGGAACACCTTCTGGCTAGCGGATTCACCAGTGTCCGCCTATTCGGACGAATGAAGGTGGGAGCGGAAGAAGCTGCAGCGCACGCTCCGCGATTGGTCATCGTCTGCAGCAGCGCTTGACGTCCGCAAGAACTCCCAATGGAAGACGCAATCAAGTGATTGAGCGAACGCGCCTTCTCTCCTTCTAGCTCGCGCTCTGTTGCCCCGCCGCAGCGTTCCATAGCGCGCGCCATGAGCGTGGCCCTGAGGGTAGAGCCCCTCGCCACGCGAATCCCTCCCACAGAGGCTACCAAGACCTAAAGCGCGAACTACTCTGAATCACCAGCGACCGCTTAACTTATAAAACGAAATTCGGGGCGGCAGCGATAGTTGTCGTTCGAATACGGCTTGCTTGTCCTTGGGTTCTCCCTGGTCACGATAGCGGTCTCAGTCTTTCTCTGCGTCTATCCAAGGCGGCAGAACCGTGGAACTCAGAAGATGACGGAGTTCTCGGATGCCCCCTGGCAAGGCGCGCGCGGGTAAGTAGGGGGTTTCCATATTGGAGATCGACCCGCTGGTTCTCACTACTTCAATCGCATTCGTAGGCGTTTTCGCCGCGATATGGCTCGTAGTCTCAGTCAGGAAGTATCCGAAGGGAAACGACAAGATGTTGGCGATATGGGGCGCAATTCGGCAGGGTTCTAACGCATACCTCAGGCGGCAATTCAAGACAATCGCAATCATCGCTGTCATCCTGGCTGTGGCCATATTCGGAGCATTTGGCGCCTCCGCGGGATATGGTGTCACCATGGGCGTCGAAATCGCACTCAGCTTCCTTCTCGGCGTCACGTTCTCACTCGCAGCAGCGTACATTGCGATGTACTCCGCAACGAACGCAAACGTAAGGTCTACGGCCGCAGCAGAGAGATCAACCTATGAAGCGTTGAAGGTTGCTACGCTCGGGGGCGCCGCACTTGGCCTCGCCGTCACCAGCATGAGCTTGCTCGGGCTGTCGGTTCTCTACGCAGCGTTCCGAGACCCAGGAGTCCTCGCTGGTTTCGGTTTCGGCGCGTCTCTTGCCGCTCTCTTCGCGCAGCTCGGCGGAGGGATCTTCACGAAGTCGGCTGACGTCGGAGCGGACCTCGTCGGAAAGGTTGAGGAGAACTTTCCTGAAGATGACCCGAGGAATCCTGCGGCTATTGCCGATAACGTCGGCGACAACGTGGGCGACGAGGCAGGAAGAGGGGCAGACCTCTTCGAGTCACTGACCGCCGAGAACCTGGGTGGCATGATTATTGGATTGATTGTGTCGATAATCCTCTTTGGTTCAATCAGCATCTACTACGTCACGATGCCGCTGATTGTCAGAGCTCTCGGGATAATTGCAACACTGGTAGGGTTGGTCGTTGCGATCTACGAGAAGAAGTTCAAGAATCCGATCAAACCCACACGGGACGGCCTGCTGGTTGCGACCGCAGTCGCCGCGGTACTGATGTTCATTACGACATGGTACGTATTCGGTCCTGGCGGCGTGACGCCGGGCGGCAGCGCCGACGCGGCATTCGCCCTCTACGGCTGTATGATATCTGGTCTGGTTGCCGGGCTCCTCATAGTTGTGTATACTGAATACTACACTGGTTCGTCTGCGAAGGCAGTCATCAAGATAGCAGAACGGTCAAAGTCTGGACCAGCGCTGACCGTGATGTCAGGCATGTCGACCGGCATGGTATCAGCTGGGTTGCCAATACTCACGGTGGCGGTTGCTCTCTTGATCTCGTTCGGCCTGGGCGAGCAGTTCGCCTCTCTCGCTCATCTAAGCGACACATTCCTCGGAGGTGTGTACGGGACGACGATGTCAGCCATGGGGATGCTATCGACAGCGGGTATTGTGCTTACAATGGATGGTCTGGGGCCCATAGTCGACAACGCTGGCGGAATTGCCGAGATGTCCGGAGCACCTTCGGAGGTGAGAGAAAGGCTAGAGCCGCTCGACGCCCTTGGTAATACGACCAAGGCCCTGACAAAGGGATATGCTATGGGTTCAGCAGTGCTTGCCTCGTTGCTCCTGTTCCAAGCTTTCGTGCTCGAGGTTGCAAGGTACAAGGCCAAGATATTCAGTTTGACGTCAATCACCACCACGCAAGCCACGGCGCTGGCCACCAGTCTCAATTCGCTGGGTAGCGATTTGGCGCTCAACCACCCGCAGGTGGTAATCGGTCTCTTAATTGGTGGGATGCTTCCTTTCGTGTTTTCGGGCACGGCGATTGAGGCAGTCGCCAATGGGGCCTACAAGATGGTTGAAGAAGTGCGCAGACAGTTCAGGGAGATTCCGGGACTGAGGGAGGGTAAGGCGCTTCCGGACTACTCGCGCGCCGTGGACATCTCGACAAGGACCGCTCTCCGGCTTATGGTGACTCCGGGTCTGATTGTGATCCTCACGCCGATAATCATCGGCATAGTCCTAGGCTGGGCTGCGGTCGGGGCGCTGGTGATAGGCGCGACTGTCTCGGCAGTACCGCTGGCTATCATGATGATGTGGGGAGGCGCAGCCATGGACAACGCGAAGAAATACGTCGAAGCAGGAAACCTAGGTGGCAAGGGCACAGCGACTCACGCAGCCACGGTTGTCGGGGACACAGTGGGTGACCCATGGAAGGACACGGCCGGTCCGTCCCTGCACATACTGATCAAGCTGCTAAATACAATATCACTGGTCTTCATCCCACTATTTCTAGTCGCTCTGCTGGTCCTCTAGCGCGCGTCGTGGACGCAAGGACGCAGCCTTGGCCGCCCGGGTCCAGGTAGCGCGCGCGCTCGGAACAACTGGAGAGAACTCTTCATCTCGGCAATAGTGTTCCACGCGCTGTCCTTCCAAGCTCAACAGAGAACCGGAAGGTGAGGGTGGGATTCGGACCCACGTGAATGCGCTCACCGACGGATGTCACTGCAGGCGCACGCGTAACCGCTCCGCCACCTCACCGCGTTTGGGCCTCGACCGTCCGAAGTAATTATGGGTTCTGGGAAGAAAGCCGGTCATT
Source organism: Nitrososphaerales archaeon (assembly GCA_050015955.1). Taxonomy (GTDB): domain Archaea; phylum Thermoproteota; class Nitrososphaeria; order Nitrososphaerales; family Gagatemarchaeaceae; genus UBA183. Next base: position 7,933 of record JBEKAG010000016.1, on the reverse strand, counting down.
GCGACCCCGCTCTCGCGGCCGAATCCTTCATTCATCAGCAAGACTGGGACCACGAAGAGCATGCTCAGCGCCGCGCTCCCGAGCCATGCTGAGGAGTAGCTGGCCACCTCAACCAAATGTGAGTAAAGGAGGGGGGGCAAAAACGACCCCGACAGCTGGATACAGTTGACCCAAGCGATAGCTAGCCCGTCGTATTCCTGTTCTGCCTTGTTGAGATCCTTTGCACCAGCGAACGCGGCAGTGTAGCCGAATCCAGACGCGACACCGCCAGCCACGGCGCATGCGAGAGCCGCCAGGGGGCTCGGGAAGGCGCCCACCAGCAAGGCCCCGCTGCTCATGACTAGAGACGCAACCATCATCAGCTTCGGCCTGGCGGTCCTGTCATAGTGTCTCCCGGCGACCAAGGCTGTGAAGATCGGAAGAATGACGACCATGCTAGTTATCGCTTCAGCTGTCGAAGGGGACAGGCCATATGAGTCGACAAGGTAGTATCCCATGAAGGTCTGGATGACCACGTTACCTACCCCCAAGCCGAGGGTGCCAAGGCCCAGGAAGATCAGCTGCCGGTCCCCGAGGATGCTCACCAAGGCTTTGGTCTTTAGGGCGAAGTCGGCCCTCCCTTTGTCCCTCGGAACGTAGAGCAGCACGAGTACACCTGTCAAGACCCCAAGGCCCCCACTGATGGCAAGGCTCGGGCGCCACCCGGTGGCAGTCGCGAGGACCACCCAGCCGAAGAGCCCGACGAGCCCGCCGACATCGTATGCAGAGTTGAAGAGACCGACTCCAAGGCCGGACCTGCCTCCTCTGAAGAGCCTTGCCACCAAGACGACGGCGGGGGCGAAGACCAGGGCCATTCCCGCACCGACCACGAACCTGAGCGTTGCAATCTCAGGGACTGATGAGGACACGGAGGTGCCCAAAACTGCGAGCGATGATAGGAAGACTCCGAGCGCCACCACCTTCCTGGGACCCCACTTGGCAGCGAGGAGTCCACCAGGGACTTGTGCCAGACCGAGCCCGATGTAGAACAACGAAGTCACCGACCCGAGCCCGCCTACGCCCGCACCGAGGTCAGGACCCATCAGGACAAAGATGGCTCCGACGTTGAGCCAATTGACGGCGTAGACAATTCGGGCACCGATCAGCGAAGCAACCGCATTGAATTCCCGCTTAGAATCGAGCAACGGCAGCCCGTCTTTTGAGCTTAGTCTATAATCGAATCGCTCTAGGCCCTCCCCTCTTTGGAGCTGGATTCCGCCCCTTCTGACGCGTCAGGGCACGATTCTCGCCCCAAGGGTGCAAATCGGCGTGGAGTCGAGCGCCGCGCCCTCGGAGGTTTGCCGTCGCACTTGCTCGGTTTACGAAAAAGACAATTTGAAGACGGTAGGGTGAATCAATCACCGGCGATTCTGGAAAGTTCCAGGCCCTTCCACCTTGCCCAAACGCCGTTCTGGGTGAAAAAACCCCGTTTCGAGCCGCGATTGGTGGGTTTATATATCAATTCGAGCGAATCAGGCGCGAGGAAACTCGCAGTTGGTCACAGGCTACTGCGTCTACGAGAAGAAAAAGAACAGGGAGATTAAGAGCCCCAAGCAGATCAAACTGAAGAATGGCAGGCCGGCCATCAAGGGCACTTGTGCCTCCTGTGGCAAGCCAATCTTCAGAATCGGCAAGATAAAGTAGTTCGTAATCTCCCTTTCCTTTTTATTTTCCCGCAATTCCAGGGGTCAGTGCTTAGCTTGCTGAAACTCTACAACAGCATGGGCAGGAGCCGGCAGACGTTCGTTCCAATTAGAGAAGGAGAAGTCAGGATGTACACATGCGGTCCCACAGTGTGGAACTACGCGCATGTAGGGAACTTCAGGACGTTCGCGTTTGAGGACCTGCTGAAGAGGTATCTGAGGTACAAGGGCTACAAGGTCACCCACGTAATGAACATCACTGACGTCGAAGACAAGATCATCAAGGGCATCAAGGCCTCTGGCAAAACGCTCAAGGAACTTTCTTCATTCTACGAGGAAGCGTTTATGCAAGACCTCGACTCGCTCGGCATCGAAAGAGCGGACGACTATCCAAGGGCTACTGAACACATCGGAGAGATGGTATCTCTGGTCAAGACCCTGCAGAGCAAGGGGTACGCTTACACAGTGTCGGACGGTTCAATCTACTTTGACGTCTCGAAGTTCAAGAGGTATGGGGCGCTGTCAGGGGTGAAGCTTGAATCCACTAGGAGAGGCAGCAGGGTCTCCCAAGACCACTACGAGGAAAAGATGGAGGCGGTCGACTTTGCTCTATGGAAAGCATGGAGTCCGGAAGATGTCGATGTTTTCTGGGAGAACGAACTCGGGAAGGGACGGCCGGGGTGGCACCTCGAATGCTCCGCGATGTCGATGAAGTACCTCGGCGACTCCTTCGATATCCACGCCGGAGGGATGGACAACAAGTTTCCGCACCACGAGAACGAGATCGCCCAATCCGAGGCTGCGACAGGCAAGAAGTTCGTCAACTACTGGCTGCACTCGGAGTTCCTTCACTTCAGAGGCGAGGAGATGCACAAATCGGTCGGGAACGTAGTCTATCTCCGTGACCTCATCAAGCAGGGTTGGGACCCGCTCACGATCCGCGTATTCTTCCTCTCGGCGCGCTACAGGGATGCGATGGACATCACGGAGACCGCGCTAGAACAGGCGCGGTCCCAGAGACAGCGCCTCCAAGACTTCGTGGCACGGCTGAAGTCCGTCCCTGCCGGGCGTGGTTCCAAGGACGACCTGACTAGAGATCTCCTTTCTGCTTTCGAGGCCGCCATGGATGACGACCTGAACACGCCCGAAGCCTTGGCCTCCATCTTCACGTTCGTCAAGAAGACTAACGCCCTGATCGACGCAGGGGAACTGAGAGGCGACGGCGCCGCCTCGGCCCTGGACGCCTTGAGGAGGATTGACTCTGTCTTGGGTATCCTCAAATTCGAAGCGGAGGTACTTCCGCCTGACCTGGCTGCCTTGGTCGAACGCCGGGACGCCGCGAGGAGGAAGCACGACTATGCAGAGTCCGACAAGATCAGGGACGTTCTGCTCGCGCAAGGGATAGTGGTCGAGGACACTCCGTCAGGGACAAAGTGGAAACGGGCGGCCCGAGGTTAAAGCTCCGAGCCCACTAGCTCAACTTCAGTCAATCCTCTTGATATTATGCGGATGGCGCCTGCCTAGGGATCATGGGCGCCACCGTCGAGGCACTTCCGGGTAGGACCTCGGGGATCCGCGCCTCTGCCGTCAGGAGACCCCTGCCCCTGCGTATGCACGACTACAGGATTCTCCTTGACCCGGACGGCTCTCTGAGGTCGTTCGATTCTCTCCCCGAGCGCCGGGCAATCTTCGGCTTCGAGCGCCTTTCGATCTACAAGGTCCAGGCAGGGATCGTCGTCCAGGCGCAGAAGCCTGACTGGGCGATGCGCGTCACCCCCCGCCAGGCTCAGTTGGCCGGCAGGGTCTTCGACGCCGTCGACGTCGCAGAGTCGGTCGAGTTCTTCCAGGGGGCCTCTTCAGGCTATCTGAGGAGGGTGAGATTGAAGAACACTGGGAATAATCAACTCACTCTTAGGCTGATTGACGTCCTGGACCCCACCGCCTCGCAATTGAGCGAGGTCTCGATGGGGTGGGGGGCGCTTGGGGTCAACGCCTTCAACAGGGGAAGCCACATAGCAATGGACGAGATATCGGACCTCCCAAGCGCTCGGGTGGTGGGCTCGGTCCCATCGCCCAAGAAACTTTTCATGACGACCGAAAAGGCGCGGGTCCGCGACCTGATCAGCGCAGGGGAACTCGGCGACCCTACGGCCGGCATGTCTGGTCAAGTGATAATCCTCGCGTTCCACGAGTTGGACCTCGCTCCTTCCGAGACGAAAGATGTCACGTTCGTTTCAATCTACAATCCCGCAAAGCTTGAGGAGGCCCTTTCTGACTTTGGTCGCATCCAGGCGGACTGGAAGGCTCCCCGCCAGCGGGGTCCGCTGATCGCGACGTCAAGCCCTTCACTCACCGAATCTGCAGCCTGGGCAGTCGCCGTACTAGAAAGCGCAAGGCATGTGAGTGACGGCCTAGACAGGCTCGAGTCGCTGAAAGCCCTCTCGTTCGTTGACAGGGAGGGCGCACTCTCGGTCATCGAGGACGCGAGGCGCCTCCTCCGCAAGGACGGCTCGATGCCACACTCCTCGGACCCGACAGAGCCTGGAACCCTTGAATCGGCCGTTCTTCTCCAGGCCGTTTCTGCCCACCTGCTCCTGGCGCGGGACAAGAAGCTGACCAGGTCCCTGTACCCACTCGTGAAGAAACTTGCTTCCTTTCTGATGGCCTCCTCGAAGGAGTATATGCTGAGGACCAGTCCCTCCCTCCCCCAGGGTTGGCGTAGGTTGCTGGGACACGGGTATCCCACGGGCGAGATACCGGAGGTTTCTCTTGCGGCAGCAGGCGGACTCGCGGGAGCTGCCCAGGTCGCCCGACAGGTCACCAAGGCAGACGACGCAGGAAGGTTCCGCGAGAGGGCAGAGATGCTGGCCGAGATGGTCAGGAAGAGGCTGGTCGATGGTCAAGGCTTCCTCTCGCTCTGTCTTGACCCTTCAGGGAGGCTCCGGGGAGACGAGTCCATCGACATGGCCGTAGCCGCATACAGACACGGGTTCCTCGCCTCGGCCGAGCAGGCCGCAGTCCACAGACTCCTGGAGAAGGATTTCGAGACCCCATACGGACCCAGGACAGTCCCGAACTCCAACAGGCTGTACTTCAATACCACCTATGGCCAGGGGCAGCTCGGCGGATTCTGGACCCGGGCGGCGCTCGCCCATGCGCTCTTGTGCTACAGGGTTGGTCTCGCTGGCATCGGAAGCCTGTCGCTAGAGAAGATAGCCAAGCTCGCGGTCGAGGATTCGGTCAGGCTCGGCGGGTCTCCGGGCGAGTTCCCGTACTGGGTCGACGTGGAAGGCCGGGAGGCTCACGGGGAGGACAGCGACCCCGCAGCGGCCGCGAGGCTGGTGGAGGGGTTCCTGGAGGGCGAGCTGGGGCTCGAGTTCGCAGCCGGCACGGTGTCGTTCTCTCCTCCTCCTTCTTCGAGCCTGAAGTGGATCCTCGCCTCTGAGGTCTGCGCTGGGGAGCCAGTCACCGTTTTCGTGGGCAGAGGAGGCGGAAAGGCGCACGTCTTTGCCTCGGGTTCGCATCTCGAGGTCAAGCACGGTGTTAGGTTCGCCAAGGCCGAACTTCTGGAAATGTCGGTCAGAGGACTACATGCAGTCTCCCTTCACGGCCCAGGCCAGACAGTGTGTCTAGGCAACTCGTCCACGGTTCCCGCCCGGGCTTCAGTGAGTTTCGCCCCGCGAGCCCTAGAGCTCTCGAAGCGCCTCAGCACGCCTCTCGAAGAGTACGACCGAGCCAGTGGTTCGTGGACCAAGGTCTCCACCCTGCGCGTCTTCCCGACTATGACTTTCGAGGTTACCCTCGGTCCAGGCGAATGGAAGGCCTTCAGGGTCTCGACAGCTTAAAATGCTGATAGTTCAGGTTATTAATCAGCTGAACACCTAACGTTGTCTCTGGCTATTGACCAGACCGATTAGCATCTTCCCGCCAGATATCAAGTATGTTCGGAACGAAGGCGGGTTGATCGGCAAGCCGCTGACGACGGACCCGTTCTTTATGGCCCTGATCCTGGCCCAGCAGAGGACCATCGAGCAACTGAGGTTGTAGCTCCGGGAGACAAAGACGCTCAGCAGCTCGAACCCAACGAATAAACCAACCGCTTTGACCATCACCTTAGAGTGTCGAGCCGAACCAACTACGATTCCTACCCTCAGACTCACCTCCCGAGTCGCACCAGTAGAACAATAGCGGAGAAGGATGATGAGGTATGACTGGCAGAATACTTAAGTAGGTGCTCTTTCCTACCTCGGTCTTACCGAGGTATGTCAACAACATGAGTCAGAAGGATGGCAAGAAAAGAAACGTAATAGAAATAGCCAAGGACAAGCTGTTCGTCGGCGAACTCAATGCCCGAATGGACATCGGGGATCTTACGGGGCTCGTCAATTCGATCAAAGACATAGGTATCATCGAGCCGCTCATCGTACGACCCACTCAGGACAAGGAGAAATTCGAGATAATTGCGGGCCGCAGAAGATACGAATCGGGGAAACTTGCAGGTCTGCCAACGTATCCTTGCGTAGTTCAAGAGCTCACTGATGTCGACGCATTGGTCGCTTCGCTTGCTGAGAACATGGCACGACAGACCATGACAATCGAGGAGGAGGGATTCCAGTACAAGAAGCTCTACGACAGGCTAGGCGAATGGTCAGAGGTTGCCCGGGAAACAGGGCAAAAAGAACAACGAATCAAGAATGCTTTCAATGCCTACGACGCGTTTTTGAAGACTGGTAAATTAGTTAAGAAGTTCGCACCCTGGCAAGCAGAGGATGCACTCTCAAAAACTCAGGCTCAGCAAGTAGGCCGAGTCATCAACAGCTATGATGTAAGGAGAAAATTGAGCAAGATTCCAGAGAAAGAGCGCACGAAAGTTTACGAGAACCTCGGTAACGCCGTGTTCGCAGTCGGCCCCAAGAAAACCTGGAAGGTGCTTGAGGAGTTCAAGAAGAATCCAACGCAAGACTTGAAGAAGCTCGCGGATAAGGTCGAAGAGGAGGCCGAGCCACTGAAATTGTCGGTATACTTCACAGCGAAGACGGCTCCAGCGATTATCGAGGAGGCCGACGATAGAGGAGTTTCCCCAGGAAACTTCGTGACCCAAATCGTCGAAGATTACCTGGCGAGTAAGGGACACAAGGTCGATAGGTCGGATTGATCCGACGTGCAAGAGTAGGGCCCTACTCGGAGAAATGGGGCCTTGCCACTTCCAGAATGCAGGAACTCACCAGATTAAGAGACATAGTCTGCAAGGATTGCGGCGAGGGTGGAGAAATCGTTCATCATCTGCGTTACAGAATGGGTTTGAAATGCGAAGGTGAATACGCTGACCCGGAAGACCTTGTCTTTGTATGCCGCAAATGTCACGGGAACAGGCACAAATGGACGGGGCAAGGAAAACCGACTCGCAGGCCAGGCAGGCTTTCATGGATACGATTAGGAGATGTTAAGAGGGCAGAGGCGGAATTTCAAAGACTGGTTCTCTCCGAAATTGACGCACTCCCGCAACCCCACACACTCAATCCATTGCTCAGATTACCCGAACGTTCAAGTCGCCTCAGGTTGTTTCGGAAGAGTTTCTAATCTAAAGTCATATGCTCAGCCGGGACACATTCCTAATCAACCACCGCACTTGTGATTTTATGTAGATTAGATCGGCTTTATCACCACGTTACTTGTTAGTCCAAGCTCCTCTCCGCCTTCCTCGTGACATTCTGACTGAGATCGACGCCTATCACGTACGTGCCAATCCCCAGAGGGTCCTCATGTGGAGAGTCTGGACTCGTCCTTGCAGACGAGGAACTCCCATCATTCGACTTCTCTCGCTATCTACTTGACGACTCCGCCGGAATCTTCAGAGAGTGAGAAAGCGGGGATAAGTGTTTGAGGCTTTCACCACTGACAGGCACAACGACTGGTCCAGCGCATCATGTCAGCATCAATCAGAAATCTTCTGGAGAATCCCGGTTATCGGCAGCGTACTCCCTGACTCGGTGTTCATATGTCTCCTGACGGAGCGCCATTCACTCCGATCACGTAGACAGAGTGTCCTCCCATCCCGACTTCAAAGCTCTTGATGAACGGAGGTAGGAATAACTTGACCTTGCCTGACTGAAGATCTTCCAAATCTGGAGGAGGATTCGTGACGGAAACAAGGCACCGGTCCAGATCGGAGAGTGGACAATCTTCCGTGGACATTCGTGCCTGTCTTGGAATCTGATTCCGACGATTAGGAAAATCGAGCCCCTCATCCC
>JBEKAG010000015.1:0-13926 GCA_050015955.1 Nitrososphaerales archaeon | reverse complement strand
GAGCTGTTCGGTCTTCGACGAATTTCCGATAGTCTTCCAATAGGTCGGCGCTCATGCTGTCGTCTCCTCCGCGCACGTTAGTCCTCTAGGAGTGCCCGCCTGACTTTGGCACTATACCTCGTCAGCTCCCTCTTGAGGTCTTCTAGGTCCCTGCGAATCTCCTTCAGTTTCTCAATCACAAAGTCATCCGAAGTTACCTCTTCGGTGATGGCTCCTCCCCTCCCTCGACGCTTTTCCAGTCAAGCCATGCCTTGCACTTGGGGCAGACCTTCGGGCGGTCGAATCTAGGAACCCACTCGTATCCGCACCTTGAACAGGTGATTTCGATTCGCTGGATCTCCCTTACCCTCAACTGGACTTCTACGTAGTGGTAGCGAATGGCGCAAATATAGCCTTACCACATGATGAAGTGGTTAATCCTGGCTATTATGAGCCAACCCGGCTGGGAAATTCCTCTCTTTACCGAAAAAGGGACAAAACGACCGACTTCTACGAATGCTAGATTTGGTTTGCCATCCTGTAACCTAGGAATTAGGCGCTGGGTTTACCCTTCGATGTGGTCAGGTAAGCTGTCACCTCGTCGATCTTCCTTCCCATCTCCTCCACCTTGGTTTCCAGAATGATGTTCGCTCTTTCAAGTTCGCCCATCTTCTTGTCGCTCTCGTCAGTTCGTTTCCTCAATTCGTCCTTGAGGAAGGAACTCTCGTTGATGGTCAGATGGGGGATTGCTCCTCGATACTCTTCGAGCAGGTAATCGTAGCTTGGTTTGTAATAGTTCTCGGTATGGCCAAGCAGCTTCTCCACGTCAATCGTCTTCATCACCCGTTCGGCTTGGGTCTTGAAGAACTTCCTGAATCCATGGACTTGCTTGAACTCGTGTTTCCTACCTCCGTCCCTCAGTCCGATTTCCGTGAGCAAGGTACCAATTTCGTTACGAATTGCCTTGGAAGACAGGGGCACAGGAATGCTCGGGTTCTGGCGCGTTCTTTCCCTGTAGGGATTGCTGTCCCAATTGTCACGAATCAGGGGAGAGGCAGGCACAATCTTCTCACCTACTGCTTCTCTCCGTCTTCTGTACTCGACTAGGGCATCGTTGCATTCCGGAGTGATGAAGGTCTGATACTGCTCTGAATCTCCCCTATAAACGGTCAGATGGGCAGCGACCACTGCGCCATCTTCCTGGATGGGGTCAACATCCTTCCAAGTCAGATAGTCGAATGCGCCCACCCTGATCCCGCTCGAACACAGTAGCAGGATTATACACTTCATTCTGGTATCAGAGTTCTCGATAACCTTCCTGACCTCATCCAACGTCGGAGCTCTGTCCGCGCCTATCTTCTTGGCCCTTGGCATCATCCTGACGATTTTGGGCCAGTTGATTCCATTCTCCACGTCGTTCATTTCGTAGAAGTGTTTGAGGGCGTCCCTGACTTGGTGAATTGTGGAACCACTGACTTCATTCCTTCGGGCCTCGATGTAGTCTATGATCAGATGCTCTGCCCACTTTGGGTTCTTCCTTGTCCTTACGAGGAATTCGTCAGGGGCGATTCTTGCCCAGGTCAGGAAGTACCTTAGCTTCTTGGCGTAACTCTCCTTGGTGGATTCGCTTCTGAATCCCTTGAGGAATTCAGTGACCGACCTCCCCTCTAACTCGAAAGTTCCTGCTTTGGGCATCGACTGTGAGGTTGGCTCAAGCGTCTAATAAGGTGAGGGATTTCCGCCCAAAATGTAGTGCGGGGGGTGGGATTCGAACCCACGAACCCCTAAGGGATGGGATTTCTCGAGGAAAAACCTCGTCCTGACTTAAGTCCCACGCGTCCAATGCCCAGAGCATATTTGACCAGGCTCTGCAACCCCCGCGTCGGTTTCAGCCAAGCATCTCATCAAAAGCATTTCGACCGCTATCCATAGCGTGGTGTCTGAAGCGTGTTGCCAATGAAAAGAAGAGAGCAGAGTCACGAACGCAAGTTCATTAGGCCTTTGAGATTCTTCGCGTTGGCAACATACTTCGCCTCCACCCATGCCCGCCTTGCAACAGTGACACCGTAGGCCGTGTTATCAAGCTCGCCGACCGAATGCGCGTCCGAATCGATTACCAGCGGAACCCCGTCTTCCATCGCCCTCCTGGCCCACGCCTCGTCGAGATCTAGTCTGTCCGGCTGCCCATCTATCTCCAGCATCTTGCCATTGTCCTTCGCTGTCTTGATCACCTTGACCAGGTCGATAGGGTTTCCTTTTCTCCTGCCAATCAGCCTGTTTGTAGGGTGGCATAGGAAATCTACTGCGGGATGCGAAAGCGCCTTCTCTGCCCTTTCCGTCAGCCTCTCTGCGTTCTGCCTGAAGCTCTGGTGAAGCGACGCGCCGACGAGGTCGAATTCCTCCAAGAATTTTCTCTCGAAATCGAGCGCGCCGTCTGCCTTGATTTCCAGCTCGACGGCCTTCAGTATCCGGAACGGAGACAACCTATCGTTGAGCCCCTCAATCTCTCTCCACTGCCTTCTGAATCTCTCCTCAGAGAGACCGTTGGCCACTCTCACAGAGACCGAGTGGTCGGTAATGGCGATGTACTCGTAACCCCTCGCCTTCGCAGCCCTGGCCATCTGCTCGAGCTCGGCGGAACCGTCGCTCCAGGTCGTATGCGTCTGGAGGTCTCCCTTGATGTCTTCGAACTTCACCAAGTTGGGAAGTCTCCCTTCCTTGGCTGCCTCTATTTCGCCTCTGTTCTCTCTCAGCTCGGGAGGGATGTATCGCAGCCCCAGCTTTTCATAGACATCATCCTCGGTCTTCCCGGCCAGCCTCGACCCTTTGCTGTCGAAGAGACCGTACTCGTTTAGCTTGCATTCACGTTCCATCGCAACGTGGCGCAACGCTATGTTGTGGTCCTTGGAGCCAGTGAAATACACCAGAGCCGCGCCGTACTCATCTTCGTCGAAGACCCTGACGTCGACCTGGACGCCGTCTTTCAGTCTGACGCTGACCCGTTTGGGACCACTCTCAAGCACTTGGGCGACGTCGGGGCAGCCCGTGGTCGCGTCCATCACCCTATTATCAGTCGAGAGCAGGTCGATGTCTCCGACCGTGTCCTTGCCCCTCCTCAGGCTTCCCGCCATCCTTACCTCGATTCCGAGGGCGCCGAGGTAGGCCGAAAGCTTCTGAAAGACCCCTTCGGCTTCAGGGAGCAGCATCCTCTTCTCGAAGCTCTGCAGTTGTTCAATCCCGACTAAGAACGACTTGCGCACGGTCGGGCCAAACTCATCGTCAAGCTTCCCAGTCTCCAGAGCCTTCTTCAGAGCCTCGACACTGTCCACCCCGAGCCCGTGCGCGAGCCTGTACGCGGTACGCGGTCCGATTCCCTGGACCTTCATCAGCAAAGGAACCCCCGGCGGGGTCTTCGCCCGCAGGTCATCGAGCAAGAGCAGCTTCCCAGTCCTGAGGTATTCGTCCACCTTCTTCGCTATCCCCGCGCCCACGTACTGTATCTCCTCGAGCTTCTTCTCCTTCCACAGCTCTTCTATTTCCTCCTCCATGTTTCTGATGCTGTTCGCTGCACGGTGGTACGCGATTACCTTGAACTTGTCTTCGCCATTGGCCTCGACCATCTCTCCTAGTCTGTCCAGAAGGTCGGCGACCTCCAGGTTCCTCAAGCCCAGGGGTTCGTGCAGGGGAGCGAGTCATAAAAGCAATGCTGCCAGGCGGCCCAAGACGCACAGGGTTGAGATAATGTCCATCATCGCACAGGTCACCTACGGTCATGGGACGGGTTATCGACCGGCAAAAAATGGACACGTTCCCTTCAACCGGAAGGCCACGGGCCGTAAAGGGATAGTATCACGGATGTCTAGTGAACAGTGGGGTCTGTCTCGATGACGCCGCAGTCCTCAGGGTCGAAGTAAGCTATCTCCACCAGCCGAATTCCTTCGGCGTGTCCGTAATCTCCATGCCCTTCCTCCCCTCGATCATCACGTTGTCCTCCAGCCGAACCCCGAGCTTCCCCCTGATGTAGACGCCCGGCTCTACGGTGAAGCACATGCTGGGCCCGAGCTTCTCCTTCCCACCTTCAACGATGTACGGCGCTTCGTGCACCTCGAGACCGAGCCCGTGCCCTGTCCTGTGAATGAAGAACTCCCCGAGGTTGGCCCTCCTGAGGACTCCTCTCGCGGCTTCGTCTACCTTTCCGACCTCGACCCCTTGGGCAGACGCTCTAATCCCCTCCTTCTCTGCCTCGAGCACCTTCCGGTATACGTCTTCAACTTCATCGGACCGCCCGATGCAGAACGTCCGTGTCATGTCCGCGTAGTACCCCTCGAACGTAGAGCCCACGTCGAAGATGATGCTCTCGCCCCTCCTGACTTTCTTGGACGACGGAAGGGAGTGAGGGTCTGCGGCCCTTCCGCCAGACTGGACCAGCATCGCGTCGACCTTGGTCGCGCCGTTTGAGTAGATGGTCTCCGCAGCCGCCTTCGCGAGTTCAAGCTCGGTTGCTCCCTCTCTGACCAATTCGGGGAACTGACAGAACGACTTGCTAAGTATCCTTGCCGACGTCTTCAGGAGCCTGACCTCGGTATCGTCTTTCGTCTCTCTCAGGCTCTGCAGGACCGGCTCCGCGTCCTCGAACTCGGGTGCGGCGAATCTCATCAGTCTGTGTAGGAACAGGAACGGGACCTTTCCCTCGACTCCCCATCTTCCCTTTGCTCTCGCTGAAAGGACCGCCTTCTTGATTGCACCTGGTGAACCCTCGGAATCGGTCCACGGGTGGATTGCCATCGGCATAGGTGAATCCCTGTACGGCCCGGCCTCCAGGGCAGGCGCCACCAGTTGGGCGGCCCCCGAGGCTGGGAAGAGAAGCATGAAAGGTCGCTCTAGCAATAGCGATTCTACCCCAGTGAAGTATTGCATGTTTGGTCCGGGGACGATAATGACTCCATCGAGCTTCTCGTCTTCTAGCCTCTTCCTGAGCCTAGTCAACCTGTTCGTGCAGATTGCCTTGTCAATCATCGCGCCTTCGATGGGCAGCATACCATTATTATCCTGTCTAATTGGCGGGCGACGTCATGGGGCTCAAAGAGCTGGTGCTGCTCAGGCTGGCGAAGCATTGGATCTCAGGCGTCGACCTCGACTCTGCGCTCGCGGACGCGAGGAAGGCCAACTCGAGGGGCATGGGAGTCGTCGTGAACTTCCTCGGCGAGGAGATTAGGGATCCAGCCACTGCAGAATCGCACACGGGAGAGTATCTCAGGCTCCAGCAGCGGATTTCGGAGGAAGGGATCCGAGGATTCGCTTCGGTGAAGCTGACCCAGCTGGGTCTTGGCGCGGACGACGCAGGGGCTGCCGAGAGGTTTGAGAGGATTGCTGCCAACTCAGAGAAGTTCAACCAGACTCTGTACATAGACATGGAGGGGTCTTCGGTCACTGAAAGAACGCTTTCGCTGTACCTGGCCGCTCTCAGCAAGCACAAGAACCTCGGCATAGTTCTGCAGGCCTACATGAGGCGGAGTGAGTCTGACCTCCCCAGGCTTCTGGACGCGGGAGCCAAGGTTCGCCTGGTGAAGGGCGCATACAGGGAGAGTCACGAGGTGGTCTACCCAAGCAGGAAGGAGGTCTCCGGCAGCTTCACCAGGCTTATGGGGATGCTCTTCGACAGAGGCGACGGGTTCGCAATAGCGACTCACGATTCCGCATTGATCGAGGAAGCGAAGAAGCTGGCAGAGTCGAAGCGCGTTGACTTCGAGTTCGAGATGCTGAAGGGGATACGCGATGAAATGAAGGAAGACCTGGTGAAGTCTGGCTACCAGGTCTCTGAGTACCTTCCGTACGGTGACCGGTGGTTTGCCTACTCCAAGAGGCGAATTACGGAGCACCCGAGTAACATCTTGCTGTTACTCCGGTCAATGGTCTAACACGAGCGCGCGCGGGGGTAGCCCTCTTTGATTAGTGGCTCAACTACTATAGACTCCGCCCGCAAAATACCCGCACATCAGTGAAAAGCCTGAGGTCAAGTAACAATGACCAATTACGAAAAAGGGCAAATTTGGGGAGCCCTGCGCAAGGCATGGAAGGGCTACAGGATCGCGAAGGTCCAGGGCGACAACGTACGCATGAAGGAGTACGCGACCAGGATAAAGACCCTCCAGGGCCAGCTTGGAGTTCCTCAGGCGAATTTCCCTAACATAGGAATGTAGAGGAGTAACCCTCCTCTTTCCTTTTTATTCTCGAGCTAAGTCTCTCTCTATCTCTTCCAGGATGTTTCCTACGACTCGCTGGTGCAGACCGAGCGAGGCAGAGATGTCCTCTATTCCGTCCCTCTGTTCCTTCATTATGTACTTCAGTACCTTCTTCCTGTCGGTACTCCCGAGAGATACGGTCACTCTGGCGGCTTCTCTGAGGGCGAGACCTCGCAGGTAGAGGAGGACAGCCCGCTGTTCCTCCATCTCGTTGAGCTTCCTGTCGACCTCGGCGATTATCTGCGCAAGAGGCTTTATCCTGGATGCTTCGTCGGGGAACATCAGAGCTTCACTGGCTTTCGCTGTCATCTGACCCTGCTCATCGGGATCCATCCCTGGTACTGCTCCGAATGAGAACATCCTAGCCCTGAACAGACTCGGCGCAAGGTCTATTGTGATGGAGAAGCTCTTCTTGAGCAGATACTCTTTCCTCTGCGGTCCGCGGGGGCTGTCCTCGAGGACCGAGCTCACAAGCCCAGCATCCTCCATATTTCCCAAGTGCTTTGCAACGAGTTGCTGGCTGATGTCCAGTTCCTTCGAAAGCTGAAGCTGGTAGTTCGGTTTCTGACTGAGCCTCGCGATGATTCTTCTCCTCACCGGGTTCTCGACCGTCCCCAGCATGGAATCCAGCTCAGCTTGGCTCAAGTCTTATCATCTAGGTACGCCAGAATTGGCGATTCTTCTATAAATAGATTCTTGGCCTTACTCGGGGGTTGGCGAGTGGTTCGTTGGTCTTCAGCAAGACGATTATGACCGAGCATGCGGCTGTCGCAAGCGAGCAGCCACTTGCCTCGCTCGCAGGCTATGACGTGCTTAGAAAGGGCGGCAATGCGTTCGATGCGGCCGTCGCGACGAGCTTCGCGCTAGCCGTCACTTTTCACCCTGCGGGAGGGTTGGGAGGCGACTTCTTCGGGATGTTCTACGAGGCAAAGGCTGGAAAGGTCCATTGCCTCATGGCCAGCGGCTGGTCCCCCTCTGGGCTGACCATCGACCTTGTGAAGTCAAGAGCAGGAGGGCAAATACCAATGTACGGCCCTCTGACCTGCGTCATCCCCGGCTACGTGGCCGGCGTCTGTGAGATGCACAGAAAGCTCGGAGGCTCCGAGCTCAGAGACCTGGTCTCTGCTTCAGCCGAGTATGCTTCCAATGGGTTCCCGGCTGGAGAGGGGATCTGCAGGTCAACCGCCAGTGTCTACAACGACCTTTCCGACGGGGCGAAGAAGGTCTTTGCGCCGAACGGCAGACCTCCAGCGCCGGGCGAGTGGATCAGGCAAGAAAGACTCGGCAAATTGATTTCAGAGGTTGCCGAAGGGGGACCCAGAGCTTTCTATTCAGGCTGGCCCGCCGAGAAGATCTTGGAGACGCTTCAGGGGCTGAACGTGCCGACAGAGAAGGCTGACTTCCTGGACTTCGCCCCGGAGTGGGTCACTCCCCTCAAGCTCGACTACAGGGGGACGACAGTCTACGAGATGCCACCCAACAGTATGGGGGCCACTAGCCTTCTCATCCTGAAGCTACTCTCCAGCGCCAGGCTGTCGGAGGCAGAGCCTCTCTCCAAAGAGAGAATCGAAACCACGATGGAAGCTGCCCTTGCGGCGTACGCGCGTAGGGATGAGATGCTCGGCGACCCTCGATTCACGAAAATTGACATTGGCAGGTTCATGGATACGCTGCCGGAGTTGGGAGCCCGCCAGGCGAGGGTGAGGAAAGGTGACACGACTGCGTTCTCAATAGCCGACTCAGAAGGGAATTTGGTCTCAGGGATTCAGAGCCTCTTCCACCACTTCGGCTCGCGCGTCTTCGTGCCCGAATGTGGCATCTTCCTGAGCAACAGGGGCGCAGGTTTCAGCCTCGATGGTCCCAACAAGGTCGAACCCAGGAAGCGACCTCTACACACGCTGTCTTCCATGCTCTTGGAGCGCGAGGGACTGCCCTACATGGCCATCGGTACCAGCGGAGGCGACTACCGACCACTACAGCACGCCCTCTTCGTCACGAACGCCGTCGACTACGCGATGCCCCTCGAACAGGTCGTGGGGCACCAAAGGTTCCTTTGGGACGGAGGGAACTCGCTATTAGTGGAAGACGGATACGAGACAGAGGGACTAACTGGCTTCGATATTCAATGGCTCCCGATGCTCGGGAAGACTGGCGTCTGCCAGGCTGTCGAAGTCTCCGACCGCTCTCGCAAGGCTGTCTGCGACGCGCGGGGAGACGGCATCCCGGCTGGATTCTAGACACTCGCAAGGCCGACAACGCGCGCGCCTCGCAAGGAAAGAGTGAAAGAGTACGGGGCCTCCGGGTCCCTAGTTTGACATTCGGGCCACTCCTCCAGGACGACGCGCCATGGAAGATGAGGTTCCGCCTCCCGCGGATCTACGTCTCGGTCGCACGAGCGAATCCAGACCATGCCCTCGTCGTCAGCAACGTGTCGGGCACCTACGAGCTGTACGCCTATGACCTCAGGTCTGATGCTCTCAGACAGGCGACGCAGAGGCCTACAGGCACGATATACGGGATGATTTCACCTGACGGTCACCACATCTACTACATGGACGATAGGATGGGAAACGAAACCGGGCACATCGTCCGGGTCCCCTTCGAAGGAGGAAGCGAACCCCAAGACATGACCCCGGACACCCCTGAGTACACCCTCGTGGACCCCATCGTTGACGACACCAGCTCCCACATGGGAGTGACAATCCCGAGCCCCGGAGGATTCGACTCGTATGTGGTTGACATTGTCGATGAGCGACCGGCGAAGCCGCGAATGATAAACAGGAGCAAGAAGACCGCTTTCGGACCGACCTTCTCCCAAGACGGGAAGTTATCCGTTGTCGCTTCCACCGAGCGATTCGGCGGTCTGGACTTCAGCCTCATTTCATTTGACACGGACAGCGGGGCGAGACTCTTGGAGCTTGCTGACGATGCCAGCAAGGTCGAGCCGTCTGAGTTCTCCCCGGTCCCCGGCGACCAGCGTCTTCTTGCCATGAGCAACAGGACGGGCGTGATGCGTCCTCTACTCTGGGACGCTAGGAAGGGGACCAGATTGGACCTCGACATCCACAGCCTTGAGGGGGATGTCATAGGAATGGGTTGGTCCCCCGACGCCAAGACCGTGATCCTCTGCCAGACGAACAAGGCTACAACCCGCCTGTGGCTGTACGACCTCCTGACGTCGGACTTGACGCAGGTCATGCATCCTGAGGGCACAGTGGGGGTCGCGTGTTTCAAAGACACTGATACGCTCCTGCTGGCTTGGCAGGACTCAACCATCCCGAACCAGCTACTGGCCATGGATCTGCGCCACCCTGCAACCCCGCCCAGGAGCTACCTCGCGCCGAAGGGTGTCCCGAAATCTTGGCCTTGGCGCAATGCGACGTTTCTTTCATCCGATGGGCAGGAGATTCAATGCTGGTTTGCGACTCCGGACGGGGACGGGCCGTTTCCGACTATCCTTGACACTCACGGGGGGCCGACCGCCGCCCAGTTCAACATCTTCTCACCTAGGAGCCAGGTCTGGCTCGACCACGGATTCGCTTTCGCCAGCGTCAACTTCAGGGGTTCAACGACGTTCGGAAAAGAGTTCGAGAAGAAGATCAACGGCGACGTGGGGCACTGGGAGGTGGAGGACATGGTCGCGGCTCGGCGGTGGCTCGTTCAGAGCGGCATCGCGAGGTCTGACGAGGTCTTCCTGACAGGATGGTCGTACGGAGGGTACCTGACCCTTCATGCCATGGGGCTCTACCCGGAACTCTGGGCCGGTGGGATGGGTGGCGTGGTGGTGGCAGACTGGGTGACCGAGTACGAAGACGAGCCTGAGACCATGAGGGGGTATGACATGGCCCTTCACCTGGGGACGCCTGCGGAGAAGCTCGAAGAATATAGGAGGGCATCGCCCATCAACTACGTCGAGAGGCTTGCAGCCCCGCTTCTAATCATACAAGGGAAGAACGACGTCAGAGACCCGCCCCGCCAGGTCGAGCTCTACGAAGCCAAGGCTAAGTCCCTCGGGAAGGATGTGACGGTTGTGTGGTTCGACACGGGGCACGCCGGGTCAGGAGTGGACGTAGACCTCACGATTCGTCATCACGAGGCCATGTTGCGTTGGATGCATGACGTTCTAGCGAAGAAACACAACGGCTGAAGCGGCCGCCCCTGGGATGCAGCTTGGGCTGTGCATATTACCCACTAGTGAGTCCGGATCAGGCTCTTTCTGTCAACTGGAGGTGGTTCTAGATAGCCCGGCTATGCTATGAGAAGTTCCTCCAATTCGCCCCTTCGTGCAAAGGATCCATCCCGCGGGGGCTTTGGAGAGATGGTGCAGCCCCCTCCCTATCATGCTTGAAGTCTGGGCCCAGAGGGATTTGCCGGGAGAGCTGCTGCAAAGCATGCTGGGTCAGGATCCCAAACTCCACACCAATTGTGCGATTCCTCAGAAGAGATCTAAGGTAAATTCGTATGTGTCGGCCATCGAGAAACCCAAACTCCGATGGAATCTTTGAGCTTCTTCGTTCTTCCTGTTTATTCGGGACTTGACAGCTTTGCATCCTCGCCTTTGTGCCCAAGCGATGAAACGGTTGGCAAGTTGCTCTCCTATTCCTGTTCCTCTATGCTTCTCACCAACTATTATTGCATCCATTCTAGCAGTCTTTCCTTCCCAATCGATGTCCATCTGACAGCTTCCAATCAGGATTCCTACGATTTCACGCCGAGACTGTGCAAGCAGGACCATGCAATCATCGTCCCTGACGTAACTTGCAAACGTCTTCTTGAAGTCTATTCCAATGTCCCCATGATACAGCAGAGTGAGCAGAGGGAGACAGCGAGAGTATTCGCCAACCTCTGCATTGCGAATTGTGATTCTACTTGCAGTCATTGCGCTACACTGTACCGAGTTCTCGTCTCACGAGCATTCCAAGGTCTCCGCTCGCCCTGGGACAAGGTTTCCTCTCAGTTGAGAGAGCCACATGATAAAGCCGTTATGGGATTGCCGAAGGCGGGGATGGTGCAGTACAGTCTGGCCGGGCCTTGTCATCCCCGCGTGGGTGCCCGTCCTTTGGAGTTAACGGGCCCGGTGGGGCCAGCCCCCAAACAGGTTCTGGAAGTGGATTCCAGCAGAAGGGTTGCTCTACTCTAAACCCAGCCTCTTCAGGAGGTCCAGGTACCTTGGGTCGGTGCGGACCCCGTCCAGATTCGAGTCGGTTTTGATGTACGTAAGAGGTTGCTCCCTGCTGGAATATGACCGCTCCAGCCACTCGAACCCTTTGTCGTTCTCGCCGAGGAAGAAGTAGAGGCCGGCAATCCCACAGCAGTCCCAGCCAGTTTCTGGGAGGTGGGCCTCGAGTTCCGGCAGGAGTCTTCTGAGTGTTGGCTTGTCATCCTCATAGTATGCGATTTGCGCGTCTGCCCCTGTTCTTAGGAGGGGATACGTGCCCTGGAAGAGCTCGACCTGAGTTGCGAATTCCTGCTTCATCTCGTCGTACATCTTGATTTTCCCGTAGACCGCAGCGACCCAATTGTGTGCAGCAGTGTACCCCAGCTCGACGCACCTTCTGAACAGCTCGAGCGCCCTTCCGTAGTCCCTTCTGGCGAAGTAGAAGTAACCGCGATTCCAGCTGATGACCGGCGACAGCGGGTCGAGTTCCGCGGCCTTCTCGATCTGTTCGAGGGCTTCGTTCCACCTCAGTTGCTCGAGCAACAGGATGTGGTACCACATGTGCGCGAAGACGTAGCTCGGCTTGAGTTCGGTTGCCCTCCTGAACTCTTCTTCTGCCTTTCGAGGATTGTATTCGCCCCTCAGCAGAAGCCCTTTCGTCGCATGCGCTTCAGCCAGCCCTTCGTCGAGTTCCAGGGCTTTGGCCACCATCGTCTCGGCCTTCTCCAGATTCGCGCTGAGGTCAACTCCATAGGTGTTGCGAAGTATCAGACAGCAGTCTGCCCACCCGACATACCCCGGTGCGAAGCTCGGGTCCTCGTTGACCGCCTGTTCGAAGTATTTGGCTGCCTTCCTTACGTCGTCTATCTCTCTCTTGTTCCACAAGTACCTGCCTTTCAGGTAAAGGGTGTAGGCCGTCGCGCTCTCCGTGGGCCTCTTCTCGATCCGCTCCATCTCGGGAAAGAGGACTCTGACCCGCAGTGCTTCCGCCACCTGCTTCGCTACGTCGCTCTGGACCTCGAAGACGTCATCCAGCTCCCTGTCGTAGCTCTGGGCCCAGAGGTGCCCCTGGCTCTGCGCGTCTATGAGCTGGGCGGTGATTCGCAGCCTGTTGCCCGCCTTGCGGACGCTGCCCTCCAGGACAGTCCCCACGCTCAACTCCTTCCCGATTTCTTCGACCTTCTTGGTCGTCCCCTTGTAGCCCATCACCGAGGTGCGGGCGATCAGGGTCAAGCCTGCGATGGATGAGGTAGTCGAGATGAGCTCCTCGGTCAAGCCGTCGGCGAAGTATTCGTCGTTCGGGTCGGGGCTCATGTTCACGAAAGGCAGGATGGCGACTCTTCTCTTGCCGAGGTGCGCCTGCTGAACGACCTTCTCTTCGCTCCAGGGCATCACCATCCTGTAAACCTCGACCGGTTCGCTCACGTTCTTGAGGCTCAGTTCTCCCCTGCTCACAAGCGGAACGTCGAGCTTGTTGTGGACCTGGTCGTAGACCTGCCGGGTGAGACTCACCCCACCGTCCTCTGCCAGGGGCTCGATTCTCGAAGCGATGTTGACGGCGTCGCCCAGGATGTCTCCCTCCTTCTCCACCACGTCCCCGAGATGGATCCCGACTCTGAGGTGCACTCTCTTATCGCTCGGCGCCGTAGTGTTGTACTCTCTGGTCGCCATTTGGATGCCGTAGGCACACCTTGCGGCGTCCAGGGCGCTTGGAAACTCCACGAGGAATGCGTCCCCTATGGTCTTGACCTCTCTCCCGCTGTGTCTGCTGAAGATCGGTCTCAGCAGCTTCCTCTGTTCGTCAAGCAGGGCAAGGGACAGGGATTCGTTTCTTTGCCCCAGGGCGGTATAGCCTACCATGTCCGTGAACATTATCGCCGCGAGTCTCCGCTCGCTCTGGGACAAGGGTTCCTTTCAGGTGAGCACGGAGTCGCACGATAAAGCCGTTGTGGGGTGACTGAACGGGCCCGGTGGGGCCCGCACCCAAACAGGTTCTGAAAGTGGATTCCACGTTGTGTGTTCCAACGCGCGCGCTCGCGCTCTGCAATGCGTCCTTCCGCACGCATTGCAACTGCCTTAAGTAAGCCCGAGAGCATCCTGTCATCGAAGAAGAATGCCCGACATCGTAGACACAGCAGTTGCGGCGGGTACTTTCAAGACGCTGGTGGCTGCGGTTCAGGCGGCTGGACTCGTCCAGACGCTCAAGTCCCCAGGGCCGTTCACCGTCTTCGCCCCGAGCGATGCTGCGTTCGCAGCGCTCCCGAAGGGGACGGTGGAAGGTCTTCTGAAGGACATACCCAAGCTATCTTCGATCCTGACGTACCACGTCGTTCCAGGAAGGGTCTCGGCATCTGACGTGATGAACATGACCAAAGGCAAGACGGCTGAGGTCAAGACGGTCCAAGGACAACCGGTCACCCTGAAGACTCAAGGCATGTTCAGCAAGAGCGTCTATGTGAACGAGGCGAAGGTTGTCAAGGCCGACATCGGTACGACTAACGGCGTCATCCACGTGATCGACAAAGTCATCATGCCCAAGACTTAGAA
>JBEKAG010000014.1:0-13977 GCA_050015955.1 Nitrososphaerales archaeon | reverse complement strand
GGATGAACGCAGGCTCGTTCGCTTCCATTTGTTCGAAGTCTGCTGAGTGCCCTCGACCAGAATCAAGGAATTCCTGCCAAGTGATATCACGCCCGCGCTCCAGCTGAAGCGGTTCGGCAAGGCGTTGAAGGACAACAACCTTCCTTACGGGAGAAGATGGCTCGGCAAGTGCTTCTCTGACAATCTTCCAGAGTGGGGTCGCACGGCCTCTCCTCCATGTCACATCTGCAGTCAGGAGGACCCCTGCTCCGGATAGTCTTATTCTGTCTGAAAGCGCCCCGCTGCCGAAACCTGCGAACACGACTATGTGCATGGCACCTATCCTTGTCGCGGCCAGCATCGAGATTATCGCCTCGGGCATGGTCGGCATGTATACGGCGACGCGGTCCCCGCGTTTTACTCCAATGCTTCTTAGGGCTGCGGCGACCTTCTTGACTTCAGTGAGGAGCTGAAAGTAAGTGTAGACGCGTCTCTGGCCAAGCTCGTTTTCAGCAATAAGCGCTGCGTGACCGCCCCATCCTTCCTGCACGTGGAGGTCCAGGCAGTTGTAACTCAGGTTTGTGAGTCCGCCCGAGAACCATCTAAAATCTGGGACGTCTGACTCGAACACTCGATTCCACCGCCGAAACCAATGTAGTTTCTCTGCCTCTTTTGTCCAGAAAAGATCCGGATTCTCTTCCGCCTCTCTCTGAATCGCCCGAACAGCAGGGCTTACTAGGTCTGGCATGCGACTGCCGAAAACTCGCACAATTACTCGATTATAAGACTGTTGACAACATGACGACCCCCGTCAATCGTGGCAATAACATGATTGCAATTGGGGGAAGGACAACACCTATGGTTGGCAGGGAAGATCCTGCGAAATCATGGGCTCTGCGAGTTCTCTTGTCCGCTCGCCTATCTTGTTTCTTCGGTCCTGCGGAGGTGCAACGAACCCATACACAGACTATGACTGCAGCCGAAGCCGCAGACCTTCCCTGAAAGCTTTGATGTTGATCTCAACGTGCTTTTCCGCAAGACTCTCACGGATGGCCTTCTCGACGGATTCGCTGGTGACGATGCCTGTAATCCCCGTGAGTGCTCCGAGCATTACCATGTTGGCGTAGAACCCCTTCCCTAGCTCCTTCTTCGCCGTCTCGGTGACGGGGAGCCTATGGACTACCGCCTTGGTTTCAGGCACATTGGTCACATTCGAGCTATCTACGATCAGCGTTCCGGTTTCCTTCAAACCCTTCACAAGTGAATTGGTCGCCTCCTGGCTCATGGTCACCAACAGGTCAAGTTCTCTGACGGCAGGGAATCCAATCTTGCCGTCAGAGATTATCACTTCGCTCTTGGTGAGGCTGCCTCTTGCCTCAGCGCCGTAGGCCTGGGTCTGCAGGACGTTCTTACCATCGAGTACAGCTGCCTCTCCGAGTATCCGTGCGGCCAGCACCACACCCTGGCCACCGCTGCCGCCGAACTCTATCTCAATCCTGCCCGCCATCGCCCTTCGCCTTCTGTATCATTTCGTGCACAGTCTCTACAAGCGTCGGGCGCTCCCTCCGGCCTAACTCACCCACCACAATCCTTCCTTCCAACTCCTCTTCACCCAGTTTCCCGGCCTCCTCCGGCGAAATAGCGTTCTCTCTGAAGTGCTTCAGCATTTCAGCCACGTCCTTGAAGCCGGCTCTCCTCCCATAGGCCGTCGGACACTGGGTCAAGACTTCGACGAATTTGAAACCCTTGAGTTGAAGCGCAGTCTTCAATGACTCCTTCAACTCGTTGAGGTGTCCCGTCGTCCAGCGGGCAGAGTACGCCGCACCGGCGGCAACGGCGAGCTTAGCAGCGTCCAATGGGTGCTCGAAGCTCCCGTAGGGCGTGGTAGTCGTGAAGGTCCCGAATGGCGTCGTCGGCGCGACCTGACCGCCCGTCATTCCGTACACCATATTGTTGCCCATTATGACTAGGATGTCCGTGTTCCGCCTGGCAGCGTGCACGAAGTGGCTCAGGCCGATGCCCACTATGTCACCGTCCCCGCCGAAGACCACCACGTTCAGGTTCGGACGTGCTAGCTTGATGCCCGTCGCCACAGGAATACTCCTTCCGTGCAGGGTGTGAACCGAGTCCGCTAGGAAGTAGGGCGACGGAATCCAAGACGTGCAACCGATTCCGCTGGCGAAGCAGAACCCGCTCAGGTCCTCGTGGCCCAGTTCGTGCACAGCCCGCAAGAAGGTATCGCTCACCGAAAAGAGCCCACAACCCGGGCAGAATGGAAGCTTCAGGTTCCTCATGTACCTGCGCGAAGAGAATGCTTCAGCCAATTCGCTTCATCTCCTCGGAGATCACCTCAAGGATCTCTTCCGGCGTGATGAGCTCGCCTCCGCCAATCCTGTCTAGCCTTACAACCTTCATGGCACCAACAACCCTCTGAACCTCTCCCGCAACCTGTCCCATGTTCATCTCTGGGACGACTATCCTTCGGGCACTCCTAGCCAGCCTTGCGACCGCATCGTCTGGAAAAGGCCAGAGTGTCTTGAGACGAACGTGGCCGACCCTTGTCCCGGACTCTTCCGCGCGTTCGACTGCCTCATACACAGCCCGCGACGTGCAGCCGAACGAGACCAAGCCAATGTCACAGTGGTCAACATTATGACATTCTGTTTCAACGATGTCCTCAGTGTGTTTGTATATTTTCGCTACCAGCGCCTCCACCATCCTCCTGTGCACTGACGCGTCTTGGGTGAACCGCACTCCCTCCTCATCATGGGTCGAAGCCGTCGCCGCGACGTTGAAGCCCTCTCCAACCGAAGGCATTGGCGCCACTTCTTTGAGTCCGAAGAACTTCGTCTCCCCGGCCTTGGGTTTCTTGCGGTTGACTATTTCGATGCTGCCTTGTGGCGGGACCGCAATCTGCTCTCTGACGTGGCTTATTGTCTCATCTGCTAGCAGGACCACAGGCGTCCGGTACTTCTCTGACAAGTTGAACGCCCTTATCGTAAGCTCAAACATTTCCTGAACCGAATTCGGGGACAGAGCAATGGCAGCGTAGTCACCGTGCGTTCCCCACCGCGCCTGCATCACGTCCCCCTGCGCACCTCTGGTTGCCTGCCCCGTGCCTGGTCCGACTCTCTGAACGTCGACCACTACGCAGGGTGTCTCAGTCATGAATCCCCAGCCTAGAGTCTCCTGCATCAGACTGAAACCCGGGCCTGATGTTGCTGTCATCGCTTTCTTGCCTGCCCAACTGGCCCCCATGACAGCGCCGATGCTGGCGAGTTCGTCCTCCATCTGCATGAAAATTCCTCCCACCATGGGCAAACGCTCCGAAAGCTCTTCGGGAATCTCATTAGCAGGTGAAATCGGATAGCCTGCGAAGAACCGACAACCGGCGATTATTGCGCCTTCGACACATGCCTCATTCCCGGACCAGAAATGGGTTCTTGTCTTGATGGTTTGCATACATCCATTCTCTTCTGTCTCACATACCCAGACCGGCCGTCACATCATTCCAGGTATTCATCTGAGACCAGGTACGAGCCGAGAGCCGAGTCATTTAAGCACCCGAGACGATTGCTAATAATGATAATAGAGCCACAGACCTTTTGCCACTACAATGTGTTCCCCCAAGAGCATGCTATGTCCGAAATGCGGCACCGACCTGAAACAGGTCACCCTGAGCCAAGGAATCATCTTCCTTGGTTATCGACGGACTTCCTTTCCTTCTGCTCCCAGCTCGCATTATAGCGCGCGAACCTGCTGAGGTAGGTCAGGACTGGCTTCGTCCTATGGACGCTGCCACTGGCCTCCCCTGCTTCCTGTCGCTCTCAGGTGACAAGCGTCCCAATCTTCTCGCCGTGAACGGCCTTCGCGACGCCCCAAGGTTCTGCTCCATTCAAGACGACTAGCTTGATCCTTGATGTCATAAGTTGGTCGACCGCGACTGGGTCGACTATGCTGTGGATTCCAGGCTTGTGCTCGCCGCCAAGTATCTGTTTCATCTTTTCGTAAGAAATCCGGTCCAGCTTCCTCGCCCTCTTGTCGAATCTAGGGTCTGCCGTGTATATCCCGTCTCTGTCAGAAGCCTTGATGAGTAGATCTGCCCTCCACCTCTGCGCGACTATCGCAGCGACAGTGTCCGTCGTAATGCCTGGTCTAAGCCCACCCATGACGGCTACCCTGTTCCTCGCGAGCCTCTGGAGCATCCCATCGATTGAGGTGGGGACAGAGCTGACGCCGCCTAACTTCATGGCCACCAGACGGGCATTAAGCCTTGACGTGTGGATTGCGATTGTGTCCTGCTGGTACGGAGAGAGGCCCATCTGCTCGGCAGATCTAATGTAATCCCTAGAGACCGCGCCCCCCCCGACAACGACCCCGATAGACTGTCCTTCGTGGTTGAGGTCAGATACGTCCGACGCGTAGGCGTCGACCACCTTGGCCGAAGGTGGGGAATTGAGTACTGAACCCCCGATTCTCAAAACGACCCTCAGCGATAACAACCTCGCATTCGCGGCTCCTTTGTGCGGCAGGTTTTATAAATGGGTGAGGGACAATCATTTCGTTCCAATGAGGGCTTCTTCCTTTTCCGCATCAGGTTCTCCCGCCTGACTCAGGAGTAGCTCGCATTGTCTACAAAAACGGATTCAGTCAAGCTATACAAGGTCAGGAAGCTCATCTCTGAGCTGGCGAGCAAGGAAGGAAGAGGCACGGAGCTCGTTACATTGTATGTCCCTCCTAAGAAGCCGATTCATGAAGTCATCTCAAACCTCCGCGAAGAATGGGGGACTGCCGGAAACATCAAGTCCGACACGACGAGGAACCATGTTCAGGATGCTCTGACGAGGGCGATGCAAAGGCTCAAGCTTTACAGGACTCCCCCGGAGACTGGACTCGTCATCTTCTGCGGGGCCCTTCCGACCAACGGACCCGGCAGCGAGGTGATCAACCTCTATGAGATAGCCCCGCCGAAGCCAGTGACTGCGTACCTGTACCAGTGCGACGACCACTTCCACCTAGAGTGGCTCAAGGACATGTTGCGTGAGGAAAAGGTCTACGGCATCCTGTCGATTGACGCCAGTGAGGCCGGTCTCGGTATCCTGAGCGGAGACAGGCTTGAGATCTCCGATTTCCTAACCTCGGGGGTATCAGGAAAGACGAGGAAGGGAGGGCAGTCGGCCAGGAGGTATGAGAGAGGAAGAGAAATGGAATTGACGTATTACTACCGCAGGGTCGGCGAGCATGCGACGCGAGTCTTCATCGACAACGAAAAAGTCACGGGCATGATTGTAGGCGGCCCGGGCCCGACGAAGGAGGAATTTCTGAAGGGCGAGTACTTGCACTATGAACTCCAGAAGAAGGTACTGGTCGTCTTGGACACGTCGTACTCAGGGAGGGAGGGTGTGAGGGAACTCGTAGAGAAGGCGTCAGACACGCTCGCCGGCGTCAGGCTACTTGAGGAGAAGAAGCTGGTTCAGAGGTTCCTTGCCGAAGTCAACAAACCGGGTGGGCTGGCTATCTACGGTCTGCCAAGAATTCTCGACGCACTTCAGAAAGCTAACGTAGAGGCCATCCTCGTATCCGACGATCTGGACACCGTCAAATTGGAGGCGAAGTGCAGGAAGTGCGGGACATCCAAGTCAGAAGTGACGCAAGCCTCGGCAAAGATTCAGAAGAAGCAGGAAATGATATCGACGGGGTGCGCAAAGTGTGAAGGGATGGACTACGACGTAGTTGAGAAGGACATAGTAGACACACTCGAGGAAATGGCGTTTCAGATAAGTTCGAAGGTCGAGGTTATCTCGTCGGGCACCGAGGAAGGGAGCATGCTCAAGACCTTCGGCGGCATTGCAGCGATTCTCAGGTACAGGCCTGGCTGACTAGGAGGCCTTCACGACGACGGTAGAGAGTGCCTGCGTACCCACTGTGAATAAGCGCGCGCTTCAAACCCGCACCTTCTGATTTGAACCAATGTTTTTGAACGTGAATCGTGGAGTGATCGGTTGCTGTATTTGAGTGACTCTAGGCCCGTTCCAGCCGATAAACCGACCCGAGGGATGGTCAACGCTGAACTGAAGGGGAACACTCTCAGGGTCTATGTCTACGCCCTGAAGAGACGGAAGGTAGGGGTGAGAGAGGTCCAGCGAGCACTTCGAATGTCGAACCCGTCGCTGGCACAGTACCACCTCAATAAGCTGAAAGACTTAGGCCTCGTTTCGGAAAACAACGGGGAGTACGAAGTCTCAAGCGAAGTGAAGGTCGATGTGATGAGGGACTTCCTCAGAGTGGGGACATTGATTGTACCCAGGTTCATTTTCTACGCCGTATTCGTCAGCGTCTTCACCGCCTACCTGAGTTTTACCGCCTATCCGTTCTTCCGGTATGTGCCAATCCTCGAATGGTTCTCGGGAGTCCTCGTTCTCTCCGCCCTCGCGTTCTGGTACGAAGCGGTGAGGGCGTGGCGGTCAGCGCCTTCACTCTGACTGACGTAGCAGCAACGGAGCTTGACCTTCAACTATAAGTAGGACACTTCTTTCTGTGAGGGGTAGCCGATGATCAGGATAGGCCTCATCGGAAAGACTAACGCAGGAAAGACAACGCTGTTCAACTCAATGACGCTCCTCTCGGGTGAGGTTTCCAACTATCCCTTCACGACGAAAGCGCCGGAGACCGGCATCGCGAGCGCAGTGACACCCTGCGTCCACAAGGAGTTTGGGGTCACTGACAACCCGGGGAATTCAAAATGTGAGGATGGATGGAGGTTCGTCCCAGTCGAGGTGACAGATCTGCCGGGCCTGATTAAGGGAGCCTGGATGGGCAAGGGGCTGGGTAATCAGTTCCTGAGCGTTGCCGCCCAATCGGACGCTCTGCTCCACGTCATCGATGCGTCGGGGAGTGTCGACAAAGACGGAAAAATCTCGGACCCGGGGACCGGGGACCCTATAGCGGACTTCGCCGATGTCGAGCTTGAGCTTGTCCTTTGGTACACGAAACTCTTCACGCAGAACCTTCCCAAAATCTCCAAGCTTTCGAAAACCCCTGGCTATGGGGTGCCAAGCGCGGTCGAGGACGTGATGCAGGGTATCGGCGTGAGGAAGGAGCACGTAGCGATGGCGATGAATGAAGCCCTCCCTAAAGACAAGCCATTTGATTCATGGAACGAGAAGGAGATACAGAGCTTCTGCTGGTCTCTACGGGAGTTCTCGAAGCCTACCCTTATCATCGCCAACAAGATGGACTTGCCCTTCGCTGCAGAGAACTTCCGGAAGCTGAGGGAGAAGTACAAGGGTCTAATCGTGGTCCCGACGAGTGGTGAGGCGGAGTTGACCCTTAGAAGGGCTGAGGGAAAGGGGTTGATCAGGTACGTACCTGGGGAAGAGAGGTTTGAGATTCTGAAGCCGCAGGACCTGAATGATGCGCAGAGGAGCGCCCTCGCTTACATTAGAAGGAAGGTCTTCGGAGAGTATCTGAGGACGGGCGTCCAGTTTGCCCTGAACATCGCGGTCTTCAAGCTCCTGAAGATGAACGCAATTTACCCGGTAGCGGACGCCGAGAAGATGACCGACAAGCATGGCCGCGTGCTCCCTGACGTCTATCTGATGCCCGCGGGTTCCACAGTCGAAGAACTTGCGAGGGCAGTCCACTCAGACCTTCTCAAGGGGCTTGTGTATGCCTTGGACGTCAGAACCGGACTCCACCTCCCGACGAACTACGTCCTAAGAGACAGGGATGTACTCTCGATAGTCTCGACTGCGAAACGAAGCTAGTAAGAGCCTTAAGGTAGAGGAGGACCGATTTCGAAGAGAAAATTGCCATACGGGGAACCGTTACTATCGGACCTAGAGCTCAGGTACCCGTTTGCACCGAAATCGAGGAAATTCTTCGAATCCATCCCAATCGAGGAAGGGCTGGCCAGCCGCGAGATAGTCATGCAGACGGAGAGCAGGCTGTTGAGCGCCCTAGGCCGGATGAAGTACGAACCCCACATCTCCGAGCCTATCGAGTTCTCGAGCTTCTTCGCCGCGGCGCTGGTTGCGAGCCAAGACCCCGCCCTGATGTCGAAGTTTTCAAAGAAAGAAGCAGAGAGGGCGAAACAGTTCTTTATCAAGGAGGAACCGGCGGACAAGGTTGTCGCCCTGTTGGAATGCTTTGGGCTTCAGACACGGCAAACGAACGGCGGCGAGAGCCAGCCTCGATATGCACTTCCCTTTGAAGGCTACCTGTCGCTCGTCTCTAGGTACGAGTTGGCGAAGTTCCAGAGATGGAAGTTGACAAGACAGTCGCTAGAAGGCGGGACAGTGTACATGAGCAGCAACCTGCTCAACGACTTCTTCGGAGACTGTGCCCAGATGGCAATCTCTGAAGGCGTCAAGAACCTTAGGAGGGCTCCGTTCCCGAAGCAGCTCCAAGGAATCAAGAACAGAATCATGCAGTACGTACCAGTCCAGAGAGCCAAGACCGGGAAGGGTTACCTCTACGTCGAAGACCTGCTAAAGCACCCGGTCTCAGATGGAAGACACAGGCTCGTCTGGCTGGTGCTAGCACCTTATTTCGTCAACGTGAAGAAGGTTGAGGACGAAGAAGCAATCGAGAAAATCAGGGCATTCATCGCAGTAACCGGAGAGACAAGCGGTCTGAAAAGGTTCGTGGAGTACAATGTGCGCAGGGCCCGCAGAAACGGCCTCCTGCCGCCGATTCTCTCTACTCTGAAGTCAGAACATCCTGACATCTACGCGCTGCTCCCGAAAGAGGTTCTGACCGCGGAATCTGCACCGAAGCCGAAGGGCTCCTCGCGGACCGCGCCGTAGCATTCGGTTGCAAAACCCGTTCGAAAGCGCTGGCGCAAGCGACTGGGAGTTGTCGGCCGAGGACATAGTATACCTCGAACAGAGATTCCGTCAATCGCTTAAATCGGCGGGCGCCCGAAGCTGGACTAGGCGGGTGAGTGACCTCCACCCGATCCGCCATAGAAATCACGGAGTGGGAGGGATTGGAACACAAGAGAGCGTGGAATTCAAGGGACCTAGCACTCGCGGCGATGCTGGCTGCCTTGTACGCAGTGGGTGTTGTATTCTTCGCCCCAATCAGTTTCCAAGTCATCCAAGTTAGGGTTGCCGACGCACTTCTCCCCCTATCCGTGTTGTTTGGGCCCGCCGCAGTGGCAGGTCTCGGGCTAGGCGTTTTCATAGGGAACCTCTACGCCAGTTCCTTCGGCTGGGTCGACGTCATCGGAGGAACGGTCGCTAATGTTGTCGCTACCGCAATTGCTTGGTTCGTCGGGAGGAGAAGTTTCAGGGGAGCATGGGTCCTGGCCACTTCTATCGAGGTGGTCGTCATAACGATGATAGTAGGGACGTATCTTGCACCGCTGACGCACACTCCCCTCGTTCTCAGTCTGCTCTACGTCTTGGTCGGGGAAATTGCAGCGGTCGGAATCGGCGGCTACATTCTCTTGAGGGCCGTCGGCAGGGTTCTACATACTCCTCAACAAACCTAGCCTACAAACCTGATTGAAAAGCGCCCAACTTGGCCATGAAACAGGCCAGTTCCCTCTCAAGACGGGCCTCATGGCTGTCCAACATCCTGCCTTCCAAAACCAATTCTGTCATTTCGTGCTTGTACCTTCAAATAGGTCGGGGTGCGGTTCTATTGGCGTTTGCAGCCACAGTTCTTGGCGAAGCTTGAGGCTACCTCTTGGGACCCCAAATTGGAAACAGAGCTAAGAGAGGTCTGGAAAACAGAGAATATTTTTGGATTTAGTCCGAAGAACAACAAGAATTTGAATTTCGTCATGGACACGCCTCCACCCTATTGTTCTGGGAAGCCTTGGCATCCGGGCGCGCTCACCCAGTACGCTCAGATAGACATGATAGCAAGGGCCGCGAGGATGAGGGGCCTGCATGTCCTCTACCCTGTGGGTATTGACAGGAACGGGCTGCCAGTCGAAATTTTCGCAGAAAGGAAGTACAGGGTCCAGATGAGGAAGACGCCGCGGGAGGAATTCATCAACCTCTGCAAGCACGCTCTGGACGACCTCGAAGCTTACATGGTGGGGCTCATGAATACGATAGGCGTTTCGGGCGATTTTCAGAGCAAGTACAAGACGGATTCCGAGGAGTATAGGAAGCTCACCCAGTGGTCATTCATAGAACTCTGGAAGAAGGGGCTCATCTATCTCGCGAACAGGCCCAACAACTACTGCGTAGACTGTAACACGACGATAGCTGACGCCGAAATCGAATACGAGGAGCTTCCCACTTATCTGGTCACAAACCGGTTCAGAGTGAAGGAGACCAAGCAAGAGCTGCTCGTTGCGACGACCAGGCCCGAACTGCTAGCAGCGTGCCAGATGGTGATGGTCAACCCGAAAGATGGGAGGTACAGGAAACTGATTGGGAAAACTGCGACGGTGCCCATCTACAATAGGGAAGTGCCAATCAAGGCCCACAAGAGCGTCGACCCGAAGTTCGGCAGCGGCGTGATGATGGTCTGCAGCTACGGGGACTACAACGACGTTCTGATGTTCAGAGAATTCAAGCTGAAGGAGATTGTGGTGGTAGACATCGATGGGAAGTTGACCGCGGTTGCTGGGAAATATGCTGGAGTTGCGGTAAAGGATGCTAGGGCACAGATAATCCAGGATCTTCAGGAGATGGGAATCGCGTCAAAGGTTGAGCAAATTCAGCACAGAACACCTCTTTGTGAGCGGAGCCGGACCCCGATTGAAATCATACCGATGGAAGAATATTACTTGAAACAATTGGACTTCAAGCCGGCCCTGAAGAGGCTAGCGAAGCAGATTGACTTCCATCCTGATATGCACCGTCAAATCCTCTTGGACTGGATTGATGTGCTGACAACCGATTATCCAATTTCGCGGCGGAGGTACTACTCGACGGAGATTCCAATCTGGTACTGCAGCAAATGCAACACGCCCCACCTGCCCAAGCCGGGCATATACTACAGACCGTGGAGGGACGAAGCGCCGTTCAAGAAATGCAAGAAGTGTGGCAACGTCAAGTTCGTCGGCGAGACAAGGACATTCGACACATGGATGGACTCGAGTCTCTCTCCACTTTTCATCACAAAATACCTGAAGAACCGCAGGTTCTACAGTCTCACCTATCCCACGACTGTGAGGGTCCAGGGCAAGGAAATCGTGAGAACATGGCTGTACTATACCTTACTCAAGTGCTACCTGCTGACGGGCAAAGCCCCGTTCAAACAGGCCTGGATCGGGGGGTTGGGACAGGACTCACAGGGGAGAGCGATGCGCAAGAGCCTCGGCAATTTCGTGGACCCTGAACCGGTACTGGTGAGATTTGGCGCCGATGCGTTCAGGTTCTGGGGAGCCTCTGAGGCCGGCCTTGGGTACGACTTCCGTTTTAGCGAGGAAAGGATTGCCGGCGCGGGCAAGTTCCTGACGAAGCTCTGGAACACGTGTAGGTTCATCAGCTCTTTCCCGCAACCAGAAACGGTCGAGCTGACCTGGACTGACAAGTGGATGCTGAATGAGCTCGGGAAGTTGATAGAGGAATGCACGAGGGCGTACGAGAACTACGATGTCTTTACCGTGTCCACGAAGACGAGGGAATTCCTGTGGAATGTCTTCGCATCGAACTATTTGGAGATGGTGAAGGGAAGGGCCTATGGAGACAGCGCGACCAAGGGAGAACAAGAAGCGGCCTGGTACACCCTGCATGAAGTCGTGAAGAGTATGTTGCTCCTGCTGGCGCCCATAACCCCATACGTTGCCGACTATGTCTGGAGGAAGCTGTACGGGGCGCGGAGCATCCATCTTGAGAAGTTGCCCAAGTCGAAGCGATTCGACGTCAGCGAGAAGGTCGGCCAAAGCATTTTGGAATTCAATGCTCAGGTTTGGAAAACGAAGAGGGACAAGGGGCTTGCACTTAAGGACTCAATCAACGTCAGGATTCCCGCTTGTCTGGCGCACTTCGAGAAGGACTTGATGCGTATGCACCACTTAACGAAGTGAGTCTGGGACAAGCGAGTCTGAAGCTCCGAATACCACTGTTCAATAGGTAACGGAATTAGCCAACCCGCATCTGCCTGATACGATAGTTCCGGAAAGTTGGCCAGGTCAAAGACTCGCGCACGCGCTCTTAATGGGTGCCAGGGGATTCTATTCCTTGAGGAAAGAGCCACGGGTGGGATTCGATCCCACGACCACCTGCTTACAAGGCAGGTGCTCTACCAGGCTGAGCTACCGTGGCGTGACTATGGCGCCCAAGAGTATGCTTATCTCCTTTATCCGTGCACTCAGCCGCTCTTGGTAAGGACCTCGAAGACGTCCTTGATTGTGGCGCGCAAGTAATCCCCGTATTCATCATCGCTGAACTCCAAGATAGCAACCTGGCCCGTCTCTACAGCGATTTTGTAGCTCAGGAGGTGGTAACAGAGTTTTTCTCTTCCTCCCATGACGCGGAAGAAGAAGTTGCTGCAGGAACAGTATGGCCTCTCCGGATCGATGAATTCGTCTCCCAGCGTTCCGACCACACTGAAAACCTTCCTCCCGCTTGGGAGGAAGCGGCACTCCTTAACGCCACCTGCTAAGACCGTGTCAATCGCCTTTTCGAACTTGTTCCCATGCTTTGCGAACTCCGCTACCTTCTCCTTGAGCGCCTGTCTATTCTCTTCCATAGGCTCACCGGGCCGGGTGCAGGAACTCAGAGAGAGACCGCTGGTCCATGCTATCGCTGAGCTCCGAGACACGGACCCCGACCCTTCTGAGGTCTTTGTCCGTCGACTCTAGAAGTTCACCGAATAGGACGAAAGCGTTCTCCTTGATCAAGACAGGTTCTTTGATTGGAGTGTCGAAAGTCTTGCTCTTGGTCCTAATCGATAGGTCGGTCAGGATGCCTATTGCCGATATCGTTCTGAACGATTTCCCCGAGCTGACCAGCTTGGCCTGAATGGATGTTATCCCCTCTGCGAGCTGCCCTAACGCCTCCCTGAGGTCCCTCGTATCGTGCTTCAGAGTCACAATCCGACTGAACTGGGTTGGTTTCAGATTTGCCAGGACGGGGTCGGTGTCGGTTCCGCTGGCCGCCGCAAGCAGGTATGAACCGAGCTTCCTGCCGAAACGCCTCTCGAGGAGGGCCGGATCAGTCCGAGAGAGCTCTTCCACGGTCTTCACGCCTATCTCCTCAAGGACCGCCGTGGTCTTTGGGCCCACGCCGTAGAGCCTAGTCACAAAGAGAGGTCCAAGGAAGGCCTCTGTTGACTCAGGGAGCACAGTCATCAGGCCACTTGGCTTGGCCGAGTCGGAACCCAGTTTCGCCACGACCTTGCTCCTGCCGAGACCCACTGAGCACGTCAGCCCCTCATTCTGGAGGATTGCGTCCTTGATTCCTTGAGCAATCTTCGCCGCGGCCGTGTAGTCTCTTCCGGACGACATTGTTATGTCGAAGAACGCCTCGTCAATCCCTGTTTTCTCGAAGACGTCCACACGCTCGCTGACCAAGTCCATCACCCTCTCAGAAACTACCTCATACTTTTCGTGCTCCATCCTGATTATCACAGGGTCGTGACCCTCGAGCTTCTTCTTGGCGGCGACGATTGGCATCCCCGATTTCACGCTCAACGCTCGCGCCTTGTAGTTCGAGGTGCTGACCACGCCGCTGTCCTCGGTCCTGCCCGAGAAGACGCAGACCACAACGGGTCTATTCTTGATTGAAGGGTTCTTCACTTCCTCGACTTGGGCATAGAAGTAGTCTAGGTCAACGTGGCCTATCACTCTGACCAAGAATGTAGAAGGTTTCTGCGTTCGATTTAAGTCGTTTTTTGATGGTGGGGTCGGCCGGATTTGAACCAGCGATCTTCAGCGCCCGAGGCTGAAAGCCTAGACCAGACTTGCCCCAGAAACCGGGGGATCTACCCCAGCCTCGAGGTCTAGCCGACGACCCCTGCTCCGCGGCTCCGTGGGGCTCGTCTTATATCCTATCGCAAGAAAATCGTCGGAGTTTGGCACCCCGAGGG
>JBEKAG010000013.1:0-14480 GCA_050015955.1 Nitrososphaerales archaeon | reverse complement strand
GTCACGAGACTGATAATGGGGTCGAGAGAGTTCAGGCTCGGTTCGGGCGTCCACTGGGACTCCTACGAAGCAACGTCTCTCAGCCCTTCTATCATCAAGAAGCTGGTCCGCGAGGGGGCGGTCTGGACTTCAGGCGAATCAGTTGGCGTCGCCACCCGGGGTGGAGAGAGGGACAGGACCTGGATGCAGGTCGGCTTTCTCACTGGCACGGGGGACGGACCTATGAAACTCGTCAGGCATGTCTTTGGATTGAAAGAAGCCGCTGAGACTGCAAGGCGAATGGTCTGGATCTCACAAGGCTCAAGGATAATCGCGGCTCTCAGAAGGGCAGGGTTCAGTCGGCATGGAACACAGATCCTTTTCGAACGGACAGCGACCAAGGCCTAGGACGAGTAAGAAAAGAATGGGAGTCGCGCGCTGACTGGCTTCCCCATCCATCATTACGGCTACGGATTCGAACTCGCGCAGTCGACGCGCTGAACCTAGCGCGCACTTGGCTAGCAGCGCCTCATGCGCTAGAGTCCACAGGCGCTGGACCGGACACCCGAGCAGTAAGCCCTTTCGAGTCGCGCTCGGGCTGGAGGCAGCTACCCCATCGCCCGGTGTAGTCCGCGTCTGGGTCATGCAGGGCTCCGCACCAGCAGACGTGGCGGCTCGGGTGCCCCTTCCTCCTCGTGCAGTTGTGCCTCTCAGGCCAGCTCTTTGGCCCGTAACCGCAGGTTCCTTGTCCTAGCATGGGGCTTCAAGCGACAGGGCGAGATAAAAGACAAGGGGCAATCCGAACGGAATGATTAGGGCAGAGGGTGTTTCGAAAGTGCCCGGTCCGTTGGACCTTGAGAGATTGGGAAGATGAAGCTGTTGCTGCGCGCGCGCCGCACCGCCTTCCTAAAGCGTAGGTGTATATCCTCGGCTGCGAGTTGCGCCTCGACACCTACCAGTTCCATATTCAGTTTTTCTTGAAAGCGTTCTGTGTGAGGCCCCTGTCAACTGTCGGGACTTGGCTGGGCATCCTTAAAACAACCAGTTGGATACCCCCCAGATATGAATTGTGCAAAATGCGGCAAAGAGATTCCAGCGGGCCAAGAAGTGAAGAAGGGCTTCTTGACAAAGAAAAGCTATCACAAGGAATGTGCTGGCTGAAGAGCGCACGCTAGAGCTAGAAGAAGGCACTTCGCAGAAACGAAGCTCCGCCCTCAATATCATCCAAGTCTCCCTACCGGTTCAATCCGCTGGGGACAATTCGAGGTTGAGCACACCGTTGTAGGAAACATCTCGCAGTGCTCTGGCGAGCGCGCGCTACACTTGACTAAGGCTTGTTCGCCAATTCGAAAGCTGCGTCGGGGAGAAGAAGCTCAGAGCCCGAGCTCGCGGACAGAGGAGTGTATGCAACCGTAAGAGCTGCAATGCCACTCTGATTACAGACCGAGGCCGGACTGTTGCCTGTGGTCTTGCAGATGAAGGCGGTTATCAAGTTGGCCGCCTGCTTGATCTGACTTCCCAACGAGCCCCCCGCCTGGATTGAGGAGATCAACTGGGTCCAGTTCTTCGTTCCGAGTATCGAAGGATTCAGAATTGACCCCGAGATGATGTATTCATCGGCGAAATTGAGGAAAGGAAGGGATGAACGCCCAGCCTGCTGGAAGGCGGATGTGTAGTTTGCCGGCAGTGAAGCAAGCGGGTTCCCTCCCCTGTCGTAGACCTCGTAGGGCTGGAAGACCACATAGTTGCTTCGGTAGCTGCCCGAAACGAATGTGAATGTAGCGTAGTCCCCTTCCGCAGTGCTGGATGTCATGTATTCGAGGTTCGTGAAGTTACCGAAGCGCATCAGCGCCATCGTCAAGGGCCATGTCTGGGCGGCGCAGTAGGGGCAGAACTCTGCTCCGGCGTAGACGAGAATGGGTTTTCCGTTCGTAGAGAAAAGTGGGCCGGTGTAGTTCTGCACATAGCTCAGATAGGTCGCATTTGACGCGCCGTATGGCGCCTCCTAAGCTTGATACAGAGAGGAATAAACAAGTAGAGAGACAGAATCGCCTATGCGCTGGTCCAGAGCAGTCCCAGTTGCAGAGCCTGAAACGGTTGTCGTGATAGATGTCGTATGAGTCTGCGTCGTCGTCAAAGTTTCCGTCGTAGTGCCGGTAGTCGTTCTAGTCTCCGTCGTCGTGCCAGTGGTCATTCTTGGAGTGAGAGATCCTGTAGCATAGATAGCTCCGAAGACCAGCCCTGCACCCACCATGACCCCGATGACCAACAGCGCGACCCCCATGATTTGACCGGAGGCGCCTGTGTGCAAGAGAATTACTGGCAGCGAGATGCTCATGTAAACATTTGTGGCAAGGGCCCGAACAAGCGCGGAAACCTAGCAGGGCTGTTCGGGACGCAACGGAGGACAGGGAAAGCCATAGACTATCGTCGCGCGCGCCTCGCAACGTTCTAGCGCGCGCCCATACGTTACGATTTCCGTCGGGTCCGCCCCCCGCCCCGCCGAATCGGGCTAAGGCATCGAATACGCTCCGTTCAAGACGTCATGATGAGCAGGAGCACGTCACCGGAATACGGCACGCTTGGGCAGCAGATGAAGATCACCAGAGGCATGTTCGCCCCAACATAGATGGTCCGCGGAAGCTCTGGCATGGTCTCTGCCACTTGGAACCCGGGGGTGCTCACGTTGGCTGACTCCATGGTGTACTGCAGGCCCAGAGCGTTGTAGGTCAGGGTGTAGTTGAAAACCCCTCCGACGCTCAGATTGAGGTCCTCCTTGTAGACCGCTGTTCGGCTTGTCCTTCCGACCCAGTTCACAGACAACTTGCCTATTCTCACGCCAGATATTGGGGTGGCCGCAAATTGAGGAATCGCGACGTGCCCCCATTCGTCGACAGCCACGGCAGTGTATGCTCCGGCCTCGAAGTTTACGAATACACCACTCGAGCCCCAGTATCCATTGACCTCGGCCGACCAGCTCATCACCCTTGCAGAGCAAAGATTCTGGTTGCGGCTGTACGTGATTGATGCGTGCGCGCGCTGCAGGAGTCTATGGATTCGACGTTGACACCACGGCAAAATCGACAACCATCCTGACCCCAATCAACACGGCCGAGGCAATAGCGCTCTTCTACGTCCTACGTGGGTTCTGGTAGACCGGAAATTGCTACGCGCGCTCAGGGGGAAGCGAGCGCCTGACCAAGGTTGTCCCAATTCCATAACTTCTTCAGTAACTTCTAGTGCCAACCCTCTTCAATGCTTATCCGCTGAATATCGACTATGAATCTGAATGAAGACGAAGAGGGGGTACGCCTCGCTGATCATCATTCTTATTGGGATAGGCATTCTGGAGGCCGGAGCAACTTTCACTATGGGCTCGGGGTTCTTCCACCGCGCCACAACCACCTCTTCGAGCGTTTCGACGACGTCGACCGTTTCCAGTCCAGTCTCCACCTCAAGCTCTACCTCGACAGGTAGCTCGGCTTCGACGCATACTACGGACAGCAACACTCGGACCACCAAATCCTCCCAAACGTGTACCGAGACAACGTCTGCTAGGTCGAGCTCGGATGTCACACAGAGTTCCACGACGGTGAGCAGCTCCACAGAGACGTCTTACCGCACTTCCACGACCTCAACAATCCGCTCGATCAGCACATCCAGCACCCCACAGACCCAGACAACTACCTCGAGCACGACAAATACTCAGACACCCCTCAGCACCACATCGACCCAGACAACTACCTCGAGCACGACAAGTACAAGTTCCAGCACCATGACGAGCACGACGAACCAGACTTCCATGATTTCCGCGCCGGAGTTCTCGCTAGGACTGGCGTCGATCCTCTTGCTGGCGATACCTTTCTTGGTTCTGATCAAGAGATGGTCTGAAAGTCCAGCATCCGAAACCTGAGTTCAGCTCCATCGCGGTCCGGGGAGCAAGCGTAGAGAGAGCGCGCGCGCTCTCCGCGCCATACAACCTAACGAAACTGAGAGCCCCCGCACTCTTGTCGGAGTCCACCGAGTCACAGGTTCTTTGCCATCGTGATGTTGGTGGGCCTGTAACCAAGTTCCTCGTAGAGCTTCCGCGCCCGCTCGTTGTGTGCAAACACGTGTAGAGCTATCCTCTTCTTGCCCAGTTCTCTCGCCCTATCCTCGACGAGCCTGAGCGCAGCCGTGCCGTATCCTCGTCCGCGAAACCTTTTGTCAACGTGAATGTCGTAGATGTAGATGGTGTCCTTCCTGATGTCTCGGATTTCGCCGTACCAAATAGTGCCGACTCGCCGGCCGTCTCGCTCGTCAACGACCGAGTAGAGGTATTGCCCATTAGTCTTTAGCCCATCAGGCAGAAATGAACTGTGTTCCTTCTCTGAGTCTTCAATCGAGTGCTCCTCGTCGAAGTTGCCCGCCCTCACCTTGTCGGCGGCGTATTCTCTTACCGATGATTCTCGCCACTTCGCAAACTCAGATTCATTCAATTGGACGAAGACGACCATTGCCGCCCTCGAATCAAGACTGGTAGGATATTGGGTTTGTCATCCCGACCATCATGCTGGTTGCTACTCCAACACCAGTCTGGCGCGCGCTCGGCCAATTGATGCAAAGCAAACACCCTTGTTGAGGAAGAGCTATAGATGAACTACCTCTGCCAGATTGAGAGGTGAACTGAGTTGCTCGAAGGAAGAAATGTGAACTTGAGAGTGGTGGAGAAGGAGGACTTGCCCAAACTTGCGGAATGGCTCAACGAACCAGAGTTCCTTGGTGAATACCAAGGGCTGCGACAGGCATCCAGAACAGAAACAGAGAAGATTCTTGAGAGTCCCCTCGAGTTGAAGCCATTCTTCATAGAGAAGAAAGACGGAACCAAGATAGGTTTCATAGTCCATTTCTTCGTCCTGCACGTCGCGGGCAAACAACTGGAGATCGGCTATAGTCTGGCACCGAGCGAAAGGGGCAAAGGCTACTGCACTGAAGCTGTCAATTTGATGCTGGACTACCTATTTCTTTCCAAGGATAGCATGCGCATTCAAGCCCAAACCGATGCGAGAAACGTAGCCTCTCAGAGAGTCTTGGAGAAGGCTGGCTTCAAGAAGGAAGGAACGCTCCGCAAGAACTTCTTCATGAGAGGAAACTGGACGGATACTCTCCTCTACAGTATTCTCAGGGAAGAATGGAAGGAACCAGAGACACTGACTTTAACCACTTGAAGCGCATCTATCACCTTACTTTTCTACGGGATCAAAACTGACCGTCTCTACAGCGCGCGCCGACAGCGTCAAATGCTCCGGGGGGATTTCGACTAGATGGTCTAGTGCCCTTGGGCGTCTGGGCGTTCCTTGTTCACAGTCGGGAAACGGGGACGCGTCTGGCGAGGACGTACGACGCCACGATGACGACCGTGGCCAAAAGGGTGAACCCGAACTGAACGGGGAACTCGGGGATCCCCGTACCACTTCCCACACCAGAGGAAAGCGTGCTCGATGATGACGAAGAGACCGAGTTGGATGTGGATGTGGATGGAGGAGTGGAGATGGAGCGGGAGCTGGATGTCGCAGTAGTTGTCTGTGAAACTGCGTGTACAGTACCTTTCATTGTGGGGTGGATTGAACAGTGATAGCCATACGTCCCGGCCTGATCGAAAGTCTGGGTGTAAGTGGCACCCGGGGCCAAGGTTCCGCTTCCGAAGAGTGAGTTGTCCGATGTGACCGTGTGGGAGGTCGCATCGTTGTTGGTCCATGTCACCGTGTTGTTCACGCCTATGACTACGGTGATTGTAGCCGGATGGAACGCGAAGCCGGAAATCGAGACGGCTACACCTCCCGTAGCATGGCTAGGCGTAACGAACGACGCTAGCGCCAGCACCACAAGCATGCTAGCGAGACATGCAGAAGCCAGACGCCTTCTCCTGGTCAGGTCGGGCTTTGTTCCCATGCATCGTCTTTTTCAGTTTCATGACTCTTAAGGATTATGAGACCAACTCCCAAAATGCGTGGCCCCTGAAACAGGTTCTGTGAACCTGATTCCCAACTCTTCTCAGAGCTATCCCCCCTCCCCCCTGGGCCGACATCAAAATGGGGCCGGGTACCTCCCAGTAACTTCCTTGCTTTCACCTGCGTGCCTAAGCTTCGACCACAATTATTGGGACCCAAGAGTATGAAAGGGATGTAGGTTTGAGCCAAACGATTGTCGAGTTTTACTTCTGAACTCCTATAGGTCATGGTATCTGGGGGAAGTTGAGTAAGGGAGAATGAAGCCCATAGATGTGATGCTGTCGGTTGTTCTGTTGGTATCGGCGGCCGTAGGGGGCTATATCCTCGCCACCGATTCGTATCTCTGGGCCGTGGCCTCGACACACGCATACGGGCTCGCGGCGTTCACGGTCTTCGACCTGGCCTTGGTAGTCTGCCAATGGAGAATGCCGAGAACTGCGATCATCGTCGCCGTGCTGCTCGGTCTGGTGCAAATGGGGGCGATGAGCGGTGATGTCTTCTTCGGGACTCTGACATTCTCCTCAAACGGTGCCACCGCCGCGGCCTTCTCGAAGTATCTCCTTGGCGATACGGCCTTCGTAACCTTGCTTGGGATCCAGTTCGTCCTCATCGTCGTCGGGATTGCGACTTTCGTGATGTCGCGCAAGACTCTAGTCGCGATAGAGTAGACTTGAAGAAAGCCAGACAGTCTACGCTGACTGGTTCGCCGATATGGTTTCCTAACACCGAAGTCTCGGATTGGATGGGTTCGTGGGTTCGGGTTTCTTTATGGCAAGGGTCGTAGGCCCTGGCCGGGTCCTTTCGTGCCCGCGTCCCTAACAGATTAGGTTTATATCGTCCTGCCCTCACCACCCTGAATTGACTTGACTGGAAAGGTCGTGCATTTCGAGATCCCCGCAAAAGACGTGAAGAGGGCATCCACATTTTACAAGGATGTCTTCGGCTGGTGGACCATGGACATGCCCGGCATGAACTACATGATGCTGGGCGGGACCAAGGTCAGCGACAAGGGCGAGTTCTCCGAGTCG
This sequence comes from Nitrososphaerales archaeon, assembly GCA_050015955.1. Lineage (GTDB taxonomy): Archaea > Thermoproteota > Nitrososphaeria > Nitrososphaerales > Gagatemarchaeaceae > UBA183. The sequence continues at coordinate 7,483 of JBEKAG010000013.1, read as the reverse complement.
GGCTCCATCAACGGCGGGATGATGAAGAAGTCCAAGCCCTTCGAGCACCCCATCATCACCATTGGCGTCGACGACATCGACACCTCGCTGAAGGCCATCGAGAAGAAGGGGGGGAAGACGCTGCGCAAGAAGCAGGACATCGGCCAGAACATGGGCTGGACCGCCTACTTCATCGACACGGAAGGCAACTTGATGGGCCTCTACCAGCGCGGCAGCATAATGTAAGCGCGCGCACACAAAGGTGGTATCCGTCTGACGCCTACAGCAGCTTCAGCTTCCCCGTGATCTTGTCCAGCTGGTCTTCGGGCCCAGGGCCGATTCCTAGGCACGTGACCGTTCCCGGCTCGAGCTGCGTGAGCCCCCTGTCCTCGATCAGGGCTGCCGGGAGCTTGGCGGCCTTCGCCTTCATGTAGAGCTCATGGAGGGCCTCCTCGGAGTGGACCTTCAGGACGATCTTGGCTTGGCCCTCCCTCTTCCATTCGCCGAACCAGTCCGACCGCCTGTCCATGGCCTCTTCCACAGCAGAGAGCGAAGCGTGCGCGACCTGGGCCGCAAGCTTGCCTTTCCCCATCCTCAGGTCAGACCGCACGACGATTGCCTGTTTCATCCCCTCTTCAGTTGAACGGTTATTACGACTGTGAATAAGCCTTTGTGAAAGGCTCTCCCATCTTGGCGTCCAGATTCGATGCAGTCGTCGCCGGCGGCAGCATCGCAGGTCTGACATTCGCTGCCGAAGCTGCGCAGAGGGGCCTCTCGGTCCTCGTAGCAGAGGAGCACGATGAGATCGGCGAGCCTGAGAAGTGCGACGGCCTGGTCAGCTTGCGCGGCCTGAAGCGGTATGGCCATCCTCCGAGGCCCGAGGTTGTTCAGAACGAGATTGCTTCCGGCGTAATCCATTCACCTCTAGGCAAGCGTTTTGCGGTCAACGCGACCGCCCTCGGTGTTGTCGTGCTCGATCGCAGCGCGTATGACAAGCAGGTTGCCGACGAGGCTCGGACCAATGGTGCCGAGATAATGACCGGAGCGAGGGCCTCGGGCCTCATCCAGGACAAGGACGGAGTGTCGGTGGTCGTCGGACGGGAGACCGTGACTGCAAGGTACTACGTCGACGCCACAGGGCCTTCCTCAAGCCACGGAGGCGGGATTCTCCCCGCGGCAAAGTACGAGCTGGAGGGAGACTGGATTGAGGAGCGAGCGGTCGAAGTCTTCCTCGACGCTACGCGGTTCCCAGGGTTCTTCGCCTGGGTCATACCCTGCGGACGGCACATCGCGAAGGTAGGCGCGGCCGGGTCAGGAATCAGTCCCTTCAAGGCGCTAGACTCCTTCCTCGTCGACAAACCTCACAGGGTACTCCGCAAGGTGTCGGCGCCCATCTACGTCGGCGGACCGGCCCGGCAGTTCGCAAGCGGGAGAAAGATCCTCGTGGGTGAGTCGGCCGGCCAGACGAAGCCCACCACCGCAGGCGGGATAACGACGTCGATTGCCGGGGCTGTGATGGCAGCACGCTGGGTCGGTGAATCCCTCAGGCTGGGCGACCCCGACCTGCTCGGCAACTATCAACGCGACTGGGAGGCTGGGTTCCGGCGGGAGATGAAGACCATGCTGAGGCTCCGGGCGGTCTTCGAGAAACTCTCAAACCGTGACCTTGATGCCTTGGTCGCGACTCTCGCTACTCCGAAGCTCGCCCTCAGGCTCTCTCGGACCGACTTCGATTATCATGCTTCTGCGTTACTGGGAGTGCTTGGGGTCCAGGGCCTCCTTAGCATCGCCAAAGTGGTGGCTTCTTCCGAGGTCCGTTCCCTGCTCAACGAGGTCTGAGAGCCCCTCTCACTCAGCAACCTATATGAGCCAGGCTCCAAGGGGTTGCCAGAGAAATGTCGCAAGCTACAGTGTCGCTTCCCCTGTGCAGCTCGTGTAACAGGCCGGTCAAGCCTGCCGAGAGGGCGACGAAGTTCTTCTGTCCCAACTGTCATGAGACGTTGGTCTGGAGATGCGAGAAGTGCAGGAAGTTCTCCAGGCGCTACAGATGCGTGAACTGCGGCTTCGAAGGGCCTTAGGCGAACCTGAATGGGCTCCTACGTCATACGGCTTAAACTCTTGCCGCAGGACACTGCCACCGAGCACCAGAGGATAGTCGATTCGGTGGCTGGCGTGCTTCCCGGCCAGGCGAAGATACGAAGCCAGAGAATCGAACCCATAGCCTTCGGGCTTTCGGCCATAATCGTCGACGTCGTCGCACCTGAGGAGGAGGGTGTGATCGAGAAGATTGAGGCGGCAGTATCCTCGGCTCCGCTGGTAGGCCAGTCGGAACTGATGGGTGTCAGCAGGATGTCGAGCAAACTCGTTAACCCCGGAAAGCCGTGAACGTGGTAAGACATACAGAATCTTCAAACAACGAACCTCGAATCAACATTCTACACTATTCCGACTGAACAGGATCATCCAAGAAGACCCAGCTCGCGCGCAGCTATGGCACTCCATCTCATCTGGACAGCCTCATTCTGCGAATTGGCTGGGACGTATGTAGTTCTACATCTGCGTGCGCTCTGGCTCTGCCGCTCTGCGTCTCATCGCGAGCAACACCGCAGATATCGTAAGGAATGCTACTCCGACGAGAATCACCCCGATTAGACCCCAGATGCTCGTGTTTGTCACGCCGGAGATGACCTTCATGCTGCCCATTTGAGAGGGTCCTCCAAACGACATGGTGACGTCCAGAGTCCCGTTGGAGATGTGAGGCGAGAGGAGCGTCACGCTCGCCTTTCCATCATAATACGAGGTGCTGAAGGTGCCTGGCGACGTGAGCGTGACGTTAGCAACCTTAAACTCGATTCCCTCGGTAGCGTTGATCCAGTATCGGCCGCCATATAGCGTGAGTGGCATCTGATAGGTTCTGGTCCCATTCAATGGAAACTGCCACTGTACAGAGAAGCTCTGGGTGTCCTCGCCGGAGCTCCAAGAACTCGAAGCGCCTGCCTCGGTCGGTGCGATGATGGGTATCACCTGGGTCACGATCTTGGCCTCAAAGGAAAGCGGAGCAGTTGTCAGGCCATCGACGACCAAGGCAACCGAGTCTTGGTCAATTCCATTCAGCGCCAGCGGCATGTATGGAGGCAGATTCCCACCGCCTGAGAGTCTGTACCAATGATCGCCAAGATAGGTCGCGATGTAACTTGCATTCAAAGGTCGTCTGGCGTTGCTCAATGGATAGAACGTCACTCTTGCCGCTTCGCTGGTTACGTTTGACCCAGTGCTCACCACTCCGATTCTCATCGTTTCGTTCGGATATACTATCGCCCTGACCGGGACTGAGCTCGGCAGAGAGTCATTGAGCGTCTCTTGGACGACAAATGGCTCCAGGTTCGTCGAATAGAACCATTCGCTGCCGACGGCTACATAGTAGCGTACATCCTTGAACAGAGCAAGGAGCAGGGGAGGTCGAAACCGCAGCAAGGCGACGCCCCCAGCACTCACGTTCCCGCCCCCTGTCCAGGTCGCCGACTGAGCCATCGTTTCAGATGCGCCGTTGTCGGTGCAACAGAGGATTCTGACTGACCCATCGCCTAGATTGCTGTTCGGGTGGTTGACGACAAAGTAGAGGTTCTGCCCTCCCGCTGAACTTAGGAAAGCCACCTGAACGGAACTCATCAGAATCGATTTGGACCAGGAGTTGTAGACTGATAGGTACATCGTGCCGTTAGAAAACAGATAGGCTTGGGCCGGGTCGATGACTCCAGGATAGCTCTGGCCTGTCATAAGAGCGGGATAGAACAAGAACAGGGCAATTCCGGCAAACACAATGAGAATGAGCAACGCCACAGAGACGACTCTAGTTGTCATTCGCCTAATCTCGACTCTTCTAATGGACGAGGGATGCTAAATCCCTTCCCCCGCATCCTGGGCTAGCGAGCGCGCGCTCTTCTGCGGAAGTGTTCATGGACACCCTAACCGATGAGGGCATGTCAAGTGTTACTCATGGTATGTCCCTCGAGACAGCCATGCAAGCGCGCGCTATACCGCATAGCGTGAACGGTGCGTTAACGGACTGTCGAGCAAACTCCCTGCGTGATGAGAACCCCCTGGATTCCTTTTATACCACCAAAGCCGCCCTTTTCAGCACCGCTTCTGCACGATGTGCGAACAATGCGTTACCCTCTGAAATATGCTGCCTTCGAATGGATCAAGGAGAAGAAGAGCACCACCGACGACGACCTCATGGAGGCTCTCAACAAGAATGGGAACAAATGCTCCCCGGACGAGTTGGACAAACTCCTGATGCAACTTGAGATCCTAGGCCTGATCACCATCAGGTGGGTGGCGAAAGACAGGCGGAGGGTCGAGATGGTCGAGAAGCCGACCGAAGAGGCCCGCATATCGCACGTGAACGAATAAATCGAACTCACTTCTGGGAAGCCCGGCATGGGCGTAGACTTCGGCGACTCCATACCGAGGGAGAAGATTAGGCTCGAGGACATCTCAGGGTGGAAGCTCGCCATCGACGGCTACAACACACTGTACCAGTTCCTCGCAATAATTCGCGGCTTGGACGGGGGCCACCTCAAGGACTCCAAGGGGAGGGTCACCTCCCATATCTCCGGCCTCTTCTACAGAAACGTGAACCTCATGGAGCTGGGCATGAAGCTCGTCTACGTCTTCGATGGGAAGCCCCCAGAACTGAAGACGGAGGAAATCGAGCGCCGGTCCGCCCAGAGACGTGAGGCCAGGGACAAGTATCTGAGAGCGCTCCAAGCTGGCGAAATGGTTCAGGCTAGAAAGTACGCTGAGGCTTCCACTGTCCTAAGAAGGGACATGGTCGCTGACGCCAAGGAGCTTCTGGATGCGATGGGGATACCATGGGTTCAAGCGCCCTCCGAGGGCGAAGCTCAGGCGTCCAGGATGGCCGAGGAGGGGACGGTCGACGCCGTTGCCTCGCAGGACCACGACTCTCTCGTCTTCGGCGCTCCCGTGCTAGTGAGGAACGTGACGATATCCGGCAAGCGGCGACTCCCGAACAAGGGGATTGTGATCAACGTCCAACCCGAACGGATCCGGCTTTCTGACGCTCTCTCCTCTACAGGCCTAACCAGGGAACAGCTCGTGGATTTCGCGATTCTCCTCGGGACTGACTTCAACCCCGACGGTTTCGAGGGCGTCGGCCCGGCCACTGCCCTCAAGTACCTGAAGAGACATGGCAGACTCGAGGAGATTACGGAGCTGAAGGGACGGCTAAGCGAAGTAAAGTATGAAGAGATCAGGACGCTCTACCTCAATCCTCCGGCCATAAAGGGGGTCAAGCCTGAGTGGAGACCTCCGGACAGGGATAGGATCCTATCCTTCCTCGTCGACGAACACTCCTTCTCGAGCGAACGGGTCGAGGCAGCCTTGAGCAGGGTTCAGCGGAGGAAACCGGTGCAGTCGGAGACGCTTGAGAAGTGGTTCGGCTGAAGAAATCCGGTCTTCCTGGCTTGCGGGACATTGAGGAAGCCGAGAGCAGGATTAGGAAGTACATCCCGCCGACGCCGTTGGAGAACTCGAAAGGGATTTCGAGGCTCCTCGGGCGCGACGTCTATCTGAAGTTGGAGAACTTCCAGCCCATCCGTGTCTTCAAGATACGCGGCGCGCTGAACAAGCTTCAGTGCCTGAGCGACTCGGAACTCAGGAAAGGTGTCGTCACCGCCTCGTCCGGCAACCACGGGTTCGCGATAGCGTACGTGTCTCGACTCTTCGGCGTCAGGGCCTCCATCTGCGTGCCCGAGAACATCAACCCGCAGAAGCTGAGGGCCATAGAAGAGCAGGGAGCCGAGGTCATAAGGTTAGGCAGCGGGTACGACGAGACCTACGAGAACGCAGTCGCTATCGCAAGGAAGCGGGACCTGACGTTCATCCACGCCTTCGACGACGCAGAGATAATAGCGGGCCAAGGGACTTGTGGTCTTGAGATCGCGAGGCAGCTGCCTGACCTCGATTCGGCGACAGTGGCCATCGGTGGGGGCGGCCTCATCGCTGGGATAGCAATTGCCCTCAAGGAATCAGTGGAAAATGTCCAGGTCTTCGGCGCCGAGACTCAATCCATCCCCTCCATGTATGAGTCTCTGAGCCAAGGTAGGATCGTCCGTGTGGACCCGCGCCCGACCATTGCAGACGGGATGCAGGCGGCGATCCCGGGCGAGCTCACGTTCGAGGCCGCGCGGAGATACGTCGACAAGATAGGGCTCGTGACAGACAGGGAGTTGGAGGACGCGATTTGCGACCTCCTGCTCCTGGCACGAGTTACAGCCGAGCCAGCGGGCGCCTCCCCTCTGGCTGCGATGAAGGGGCCCCTGCGTCATGAGAGGGCAGAAAAGGCTGTCCTGGTCATCAGCGGGGGCAACATAGCGTTGGATCTCCTTAGCTCGATCCTCACCAAAGCACGCTCGCGCTGAGTCGTGCGAAGGTGGCCGTCGTGCCGGAGGATTGACCTCTTCGCGCATATTTGATTTCGGGCTCAACTATGCTAGAGCAGGCTGCTCTTACACCTTCGGAGAGAATCCCGACCCGGATGGGCGATTTCTCAGAAGCCTTTAGGTTCGATAGAATGCGGAGCGGCAACCCTGCAATCTACCTCCTGAAGGAGCAGTTCGAGAGGTTCGCCGGATCTCCCCAGAAGCTCGACGTTTGCGAATCAATTGCCGTGTGCTTCTATCAGCTTGAGCAGTACCAGGATGCCGCCAACTGGTATGAGACCGCAGGGCGGCTCATCATGTCGGAGCCCAGTACTCCCCCGACGCTGAAGGCCATGGCAGCCCTTGACGAGTACGAGAAGGCGTTGGAGTGCTACCGCCGCGATGACGACGACGGGGGTTTCACCGAGTGTTCGACCTTGATTAGGGAGCTCAGGCGGGAGTCCGCTTCGGCCTAGGCTCGCAGGCTAGCGCTTCGTTTCTTCATCCTTCGTCTTCCGTCGGTTCGTCATCTTCGTGTAGCATTCCTCGCAGACGGGTTCTTCCCGTGGGGCGATCCTGAAGGTGTGGAGCACCACATCGAGCTCCGAGTCGCAGAAGTAGCACCTGGGTTTCATGACGATCTTCGCCTCGCCGCGTAGACCCTTCGCCTCTCCATCTTGCCTCCACCGCTGAAGTGCCATACCTCTGCATCGCCGTTCGCGTTCTTCCCCCAGCTTACTAGCTCTTCAAGTTCCTCCTTCTTGACCCGGGACCTCCCGCTCTTCACTTGAATCAGGAGCAGCTTCCCTCCCTTTGCCGCAAAGACGTCGACTGCGCCATGTGACGCAGCGCTCCTCGAGACCAGCCACCCGTCGCGTTTGAGGATGTTCATCGTCCTGTATTCTCTTTCCCGGCCTCTTGCGTACCTGCTACCCACCAAACACTACGCGCCCTTTACTCGGCTTGCGTCAACAACGCGCACGGATAAGCTCTTGCCACTGACCTCGACTCCTGATACGAGGAAGATGGAAGCCAACACCGCGAGCGCCCCGGCCCATGCG
>JBEKAG010000012.1:0-14591 GCA_050015955.1 Nitrososphaerales archaeon | reverse complement strand
CCGCCCCGCTTTCGCCCGGTACCTGGAGTTTCTGAAATCTGAGGTGCTACCGCGGGCTCGTCCCCAAGACAGACCAGGGATACTCTGTGTGCCGGGCGGTGCTGAGGCCTACTCCCGACTGATACGTGTCCACACCTCGCTCAATCTCACGCCAAGTGAGCTGCATGACACAGGCCTAAGGGAGGTGGCTAGAATCAATAGGGAGATGGTGGAACTTGGAGAGAAGGTCTTCGGCACGCGCGACCGGAAGCAGGTCCTGCAACGCCTTAGGACCGACCCTGCGATGTACTTCGCCAGTAGGGACGAAGTGGCAGCCAAGGCTGAAGTCGCGCTCTCAAAGGCCAAGGCCGCCATCGCGAAGTGGTTCGGCCGCCTACCGAAGGCAGACTGTAGAGTCGTCCGAATGGAGGAGCACGAAGAGAAGCACTCGACGATCGCGTACTACCGGCAGCCAGCGGCGGACGGATCGAGGCCGGGGCAGTACTACATCAACACCTCTGCCCCCGAAACGCGGCCGCGCTACGAGGCCGAGGTGCTTGCGTACCACGAGTCGATACCGGGTCACCACCTGCAGATCGCAATCGCCCAAGAGCTTGAAAGTATTCCCGAGTTCAGAAGGCACAGCGGGGTGACAGCTTTCGTGGAGGGGTGGGGCCTGTACACTGAGCGGCTCTCTGACGAGATGGGGCTCTACTCGTCAGACCTCGACCGGATTGGCGTCCTGTCGTACGATTCCTGGCGGGCGTGCCGCCTGGTAGTGGACACCGGCATGCATGCGATGGGTTGGACGCGGGCGCAGGCGATTGACTTCATGCTAGAAAACTCAGCGCTGGCGAAGAACAACATTGTGAACGAAGTGGACAGATACATCTCCTGGCCAGGGCAGGCCCTTGCCTACAAGACTGGACAGCTTGAGATGATGCGGCTCCGTCAGCAGGCGAAAGCACAACTAGGTGAGCGGTTTGATATACGGAGGTTCCACGACGCCCTCCTATGCAACGGAGCAGTGCCACTAGAGGCGCTGCGGCAACTCATTCATGACCACGTAGAGAGTGGCATGCTCTAGATAGGCCGGAGCAGCGGGCAGTCGCTCAGTCTCTTCTCTTTCCTGCCCGCGGAGGTTGAGGTTCTTCATTCGTCTTCTGCTTGGTCTGAGGAGATCCGATCTCGGTCTGGCCGGCTATCTGCGCCAGGGTCCGGTTGCTGACCGCGGAGAAGTCGTAGTCCTTGGCATCGTATCCCTGCCTGGAGTATTCGTCTTTGTGCTTGATCAACAGCCAGGATTCCTTCCCCCTGAAGCCTGCAGTCCTGATGAGCGCGAAGGAGCCCCGTAGCTTCTTCCCGTAGAGGCGGAATTTCAGGCTCCCCTCCTTCATGCCCGCCTTCGCCACCTTCTCGGCCTCCTCTCTTGTAGTGACCTCCCTCCTCACTCCCTTGCTCACCTCGACCTCGGGGCTGTAGGTACCCTCGTCCCAGACCATGACTGGCCCGGCTCCGAACCTTCCGCTAGGGATGACCCCTTCGAAATGGCGGTACTCCAAATCGTGGTTGGAGGTCGGCATCGCGAGGCGCCGCACGCCACTCTCAAGCGAGGGGCCCCTCGGAATGGACCAGGACGGCATCACCCCTCCGACCTCGAGCCGGAAGTCGTAGTGGAGCGTAGTCGCCTTATGCTTCTGGATGACGAAGACGAGGCGCTGGCTGTCTCTGTCTGCCTTCATTTGAGTCACGGCGTCTCCCTCACGGAATGATAAGGACTCGCATTCTGGGATGCGGCGCCAGGAGAGGTTAAGTTGATATTACAATGTTTTCCTGACTTTGTAAGAGGAGTCAGACGTGGCTGTCCAAACACTCGAAAGGAGGCCTGACGCGAGGGGCAGGACCCTGAGAATTCTGGGAATCTCGGGTAGCGCGCGAAGGAATTCCTTCAACACCGCCCTCCTCAGAGCAGCAAAGGAGCTGGTGCCTCCAGGGGTGGAACTCGAGACCTTCGACGTCTCCGGCTTGCCCCTTTTCAACCAAGACCTCGAGGCGGAGCTGCCTAGGGCAGTCCGCGAATTCAAGGAAGAAATCAGGAAGGCAGACGCCGTGCTCTTCTCGACCCCGGAGCACAACTACTCTGTTACTGCGCTGTTGAAGAACGCGATTGAGTGGGGGAACCGGCCCGAGACTGACAACTCGTGGGACGGAAAGCCAGCGGCGATCATGAGCGCGTCCACGGGCCCGAGAGGAGGGGTGAGGGCACAACTCCACCTCAGGCAGATCATGGTGGACCTGAACATGCACCCCGTCAACCAGCCACAGGTGCTTGTCGGGAGAGCCCAAGACAAGTTCGACTCCGCCCTGAAGCTCACCGACGCGAAGGTGAAGGAGAACCTGCGAAATCTGCTTCTTGCCCTCTTGCAATGGACAATGAGGCTGCACTCGGGCGACATCGAGACATGACAGCAGGTTCGCAGTCGGCTTCGACCACGCTTACGACCCCAATTGTGCGCACAACGAAGCCTGTGACTGCCCTCTCTCGCAGTAGGAAGGCTGGCTGACGGTGGCTGTCGGCGCGCGAGAAGAAGTACTTCGTCTGAACCAAGACTAGGTGTCGTCCATTGTCCCAGGAGCAGTCAGATCGAAGTATCGCTCGAAAACGTCGGCCGTTGCGTCCTCCTTCCCGACCTAGATTGAATCCAGATCCCGGCCAGTGTGACCATCAACGCTAGAGCAACCGAAAGAGCCGAACCAAGGCCGTAGAGTCTCAGGGCATCATAGAGCAGGAGCCCACCGATTACTGCCGTGATGACCGACAGAATCTTGCCGTACAGGGCCAGCCCGATTATGAAGAAGATGATGCCCAACACCAAAGCGACGGTCGTGTCGGAGACGATATCCAAGGTCAACAGGTAGGCGGCGTACCCCGCCGCCACGCCTATCCCAACCGCCACCAACGCAACACCGACAAGGCCACCAGCGAAGAAGCCAATCAGAACGCCCATGAGCTTGCCGAACCAGCCGAGGCCGGCCAAGTACTGCGCTCCAAGAATACCACCTATGGAGGCGCCCACCAAGCCCACGACTAGGAACGCGAGAATCTTGACGACCTTCCTGCCGATGAAAACCAGAAGGAGCGAGACGACCAGCATGATAATGACGAGCGGCCAAGTCGGAAGGCCGCTAAGCAGATGCTCGAACTGGCCCGGAATCGAAACCACGGATTCGCCGCCTCCTCTCTTGTGACATGGCTATTATCGGCTCACCATAGCCTGGCATTAACCTTCCTGCGCCAGACCCCATGATTTGGCGAGAGCGCGCGCTCGAATAGGTTCATATAAGCTCGGAACTGGTCAGTGCATAATGCGGATGCATCCCGGAAGAATACTCGGGATAGTAATGGGTCTCGTCATCCTCGCAACAATATTCCTCATTCCCTTTGCGAAGAACAACAATCTTCCTCATTCGCTTCTCTTCAGCAATAGTGGCGATACGCTCTACGGAATCGTCTCTCCATGGATGAGCAACCTAGGCCAGCTTCAATCGGCGGGCGACACAGCTGCGTTGACTTACGCCTACCTCTTTGTAATCGCCTTCATCCTCCTCGTAATCGCTGGCGTCGTCGGCATATTCCCTCTAGGGACGGGTGTGCTCGGGGTAGTTGGAATGGCCATGGTCACCGCCTCTCCGTCCCTTGTCTATCCAAGCGGCCCGGTGACCCTCTCCCCAAGTGTGGGATTCTATATCATGTGGGCGGCGTCGGTAATCTCGCTTGGGGCATCGTTCTGGCATGGCAAGAAGGAAGCAGTTGCGCCTGTTTCTGTCACAGTCACCCAGTCACAGGTCGTGGGGACGCCTGCGACTCCAGCAAATACGGTGAAATGCCCAAGCTGTCAGACCATGAACGCCGCCGACGCCACAAAGTGTTCGAAGTGCGGAATGGACCTGCCTGGTCCAGCGTAGCACGAAGACCATCCCCTTTGTTTTTCGTCGCCAACCTGTGAAGCCCTACCATCTTTCAGAGCTTGATCGCAGCGGGCGCAGCCACCGTCGAAGTTAATTCTTGGCTGTCCGGAGCCCATTGCAGAGAGATTCAGGGAAGGGGATTGGCGACGGACAGCGCAGTTGTAGTAGATTCACTAGCCAAGTCGTACGGAAGCATTCGTGCGGTGGACGGGATCTCGTTTACGGTCGAGAACGGAGAGGTTTTCTCCCTTCTAGGCCCCAACGGTGCTGGCAAGACGACTACTGTCGAGATTCTCGAGGGCCTCAGGAACAGGGACGGCGGCCACGTGAGTGTGCTGGGCCTCGACCCCTGGGCGAAGGGATACGACCTGCATAAGAAGATCGGAGTCATGCCGCAGGGCTTCAAGTTCCTTGACTATCCGACGCCGAGAGAGGCTATCAAGTACTACGCGGTGCTCTTTGGGACTCGTGCGGACGCGGACCAGATCTTGAAGGAGGTCATACTCGAGGACGCGGCTGACGTCTATTTCATGCGCCTATCGGGTGGCCAGAAGCAGAAAATGGGGATGGCGTTATCGCTCGTGAACAACCCGGAGTTGGTCTTTTTGGACGAGCCCACGACCGGCCTCGACCCCCAGGCCAGGAGGGCAGTCTGGGAGGTGATCCGGAACCTAAAGAAGCAGGGGAGGGCGGTCCTCCTAACGACGCACTACCTCGAAGAGGCAGAGGAACTTGCCGACCGAGTTGCGATAATGAACCACGGCAAGATCATCGCGGACGGGACCCCCGAAGACATAGTCGTGAAACACGGCTCCAAAGAGAGGCTGACGGTGCATGCCTCTGAGGAGCTGGCCGGATACCTCAGGCAGAACACCAAACTTAGCGTGGAGTACTCCTCAGGGAAAGTCTCGATCATCCTAGAGCAGGAGCACGACGCGCTGATGGCGCTCGGCTCTATCGCGGAGTCAGGGATACCATGGTCAGACCTGACGACCAAGCGTGACAGTCTGGAGGACATCTTCATCAGGATGGTTGGGGAACCTATGGTTCAAGATAACAAGGGCACCGGGGAGAGGAGATGAGCGCCATTGTTTAGCATTAGGAGAACGCTCGCTGATCTCTTGGTTTTTTCCAGAGGGTTCATTCGTGGCAAAATGGGCATCTTCTTTGCTCTCGTCTTCCCGGTCATACTGATCCTGCTCTTCGGGGCCATCTTCCAAGGCAGCGGAGGCGCGACGACTATCTACTTCCAGAATCAGGACGGGGGCCAATTCAGCACCCAGTTCATCAGCGCGATGAACAGCACGACCGTGATAAGGCTGATACCAGTCCCGACCAGCGAGAACTTCTCTCAGTACCTGCTATCTCACTCCTCCTCAGACGGCATCGTCATCCCTGCCAACTTCAGCAGCGATTTCATCCTGGGCAAGCCGGTGAACGTTACGGTCTACGGCAACCCGGCGTCCACGATGAGCAGCGTCGTGAGAGAAATAGCATCCTCAGTCGTGAGTTCCTTCAACCTTGCGCGTGCTAAGGGCGTTCCGGTTCTGGGAATCAGGTCGCTAACCATCGCACCGTCCTCCTACAAGTACATCGATTTCCTGATTCCTGGCCTGATCGGATTCTCAGTGTTGACGAGCCCGATGTTCGCCCTTGTCAACATCAGTTCCGCATACAAGCGTGACAAGGTCTTCAAGGCCCTCTCGCTGACGCCGCTGACGAAGACAGAGTGGCTGCTCGCGAAGATAATGTGGTACATCGCCATCACGCTGGTCTCGTTCGGGCTCATGGTCGTCGCCGGGGTATTGCTCTTCGGGGCCCACATCACACTCTCTCTGGGTGTTGTGCCGTTCCTGTTGGTGGGACCATTGCTCTTCGTGTCGCTGGGGATGCTGGTCGGGAGTTCATCGAACTCCCCCGAATCAGCCGCGGTCGTCGGCAACCTGATCACATTCCCCATGATGTTCCTGTCGGGAACCTTCTTTCCAGTCTCCGAGATGCCGACCTATCTGCAGCACATAGCCCACGTGCTCCCTCTCTACTACGTCATCGATGGGTTCACGAACGTCATGATCTATGGGAACATGGGCGCGGCTCTGATCGACCTCGTTGTGCTGGCAGCGATTTCAGTAGTCATCTTCGCACTAGCCGTGCGGTTCTTCAAATGGAGAGAGGACTGAGATTGGTGTCGGGCTCGGGTCCCGCGCGCGAAAGGCTTAAGCGAGAACCCCAGACCGCGGGTCCTAGTGCCGCGGTAGCTCAGCCTGGGAGACCTGACGAAGGCTCCAAAGCATCCGGCTGAAGACCGGAGTGTCGTCGGCTCAAATCCGACCCGCGGCACTCCCCAAAACTAATCAGGACCAGTTACCCGGTTATTCTGTATTCATCAGGATTCTCGTCTGAGACAGAACGTATTGAGAAATGGCCCAAAGCCGACTCTAGCAAAGAGCCTCAAGGCGACTTCATTGGTTTCATCCATGTGTGTGCAAATCGCGGAGCAGCCTTTCTCCTTAGGTCAGCGATGACTCTTTTCAGCAGCGTCCTGCACTGCCGCAGCCAAGCCGAGAGTCTCCCTGCACCAATCGGTTGCTTCCTTGTACTTCCTCTCCAGGTCCTTGGAGTCTTGGACGTATGACAGCCTCCGGAGCCGTTTTAGGGTGTCCGGCGGCAGTTCCCTGTCAATGTAGTGCATCCGGAAGTCGAAGTGCAACGGGGAGAACTTGATGCGCAGCGCCTCGATGAGGGTCGCCAGAGTTATGGCTCGGTAGTCTTCCAGGGCCTCCAGCGGGTGTCCCCGCTTCAACTCCTTGATGACGTAATTGTTGAATATCGCGAACCTCAGTTTGAGCCTGCGCAGCCGTTTCCTCCTCCTTCTGGCGAGCGAAGCCCTGTCGACCGGTCTGACCTTGGCCGCGCCCCCTTTGTTGAAGTAGAAGACGTTGGTCCCGTGTATCTCTGGGGCGAGGAACATCTCTGGGCTCCTCGGCGTCAGGATCGCCAAGTCGATGACGGTGAATTCGTTTGCATCCCTCAGCCTGTAGAACTTCTGGGACACGCCTTCGAACCCCGATTCGACCACGTAGATCTGGGAGATCGGCGACAGGGTCCTGAGGGTGCGCTCGACCACCCTGAAGGTGCTTGCGACCCTTGTCTCGTCTACGAGGATGTAGAGGTCAAGATCGGACCAGCGGTCGACTCGACCGAAGGCCGCTGAGCCTCCTTCCCACAGCGCGCGCACATAGCGAAGAGGACGCAGCGACAAGACAAGCGCCTGTACTATCGCATCTCTCGTGACGGGCGCTCGTTCCGGCATGACCGGCATCGTTGTCAATAAGGCAGATTCAAAAGCGTTCGGCCTCTCAGTAGCAGCTCACGATAGTAGCATCATACTATCTCTCCGAAATCCCTCTATGACAGGTCCAGGTTTCTTCGGGAAATCAGAGCTAGATTCGAGCTCTTCTGGTACCAATCAATATCCCAAGACGTCATCACAGTCCACGGTTCTTGCGAGTAGGGTTATATCGTCAGGACCTGTGAAGGCATTTGTGGCACCCTGGCCCGTCGTGCGCGCGCGAGTGAACGGAACGACATTCTGAGGAGACCTAGTCCTTTGATCTATTACTTTCTCGCTGGGCAGCCTTGCGGAGCCGGTTCAGTTCGGCAATCTTTTCCTTGTATTCCCTTTTCTTCTTCTTATTTCCTTGTGCGCGTGCTTGATCGTACAGCTTCCTCAGCTTTTCTTCTTCCGACTCGTAATCCGACAACTCTGGTAATCTCCTCGTAGGACCGTATTATAGCTTTCAGATTCGGGTCGCAAGACTAGGCGCGTCTATTGTCGTTGTATAGGTGTCTGCTGTAATTGGGGCACCCCTCGCGAACTCTGTCTCTCGTCGCGATTCTTTTATAGCACTTGAATGCCTGCGGGGCTAGTGTCGTCCAAGCACTGGGAGATGAAATAACGAGTTACGGACGCGGAAGCGGTTACGGGCGATCTGGTTCCGGCGGAGGCTTTAGGTCGGAAGGACCCAAGCCAGTAGAAGTCGGCAAGGAATACGACGTCACCATTACCGAGACGAGCAGGAGGGGCGATGGTGTGGCCAAAATCGACGGCTTCGTCATCTTTGTCACTGGAGGAAAGCAAGGAGAGAAGGCGAGAATCAAGGTCACTCAGGTAGGCCCAAGATTCGCCAGCGCCACTGTAGTAGGCACGACTTCCCAAGGTACGAGTTAAGACTCGTTCCTTACAAGAGACGGAGGATTCCTCCGTCTACCTTTTCATTTAGGCACGCTCAGCTTGTACCCATGGCATGGAGGCGCACTGAATCGACGTGCTTACAGAGTCGCCATTACGCCCCTTTAAGTAGCCTCTAGCTAACCATGGTCCATCGGAAGGAACAACGGTAGGATGTGTGAAAGAAAATGAGTTACGGACAGCGCGGAGGTTATGGCAATCGAGGAGGTTTCGGAAGAGGTTCCGGTTCCTTCAACAAGCCGGTTGAGGTCGGTAAGGAGTACAGTGTTAGTATCTCCGACACCAGCAAGCGTGGAGAGGGAATTGCCAGAGTCGACGGATTTGTGATCTTTGTCCCAGGGACAAAGCAAGGACAGAACGTGAGGATAAAGGTCACACAAGTCTCGGACCGCTTTGCATCTGGACAGGTCATACAGAGTCCAGAGACGAATGCGACTCCTGAATCTACGGGAAGTACGACGAACTAGTCGGTCTGCCCCATTGTGTTGGTTGATTCTTTGAATCAACCACCCTTTCTTTCTTGTCACTCGCTTCTGACAGAAGACGTGACCGATCCGTCCTCGATCTGGCAGTATCTCGAAGAGCTACGTTTCCTTCCTAGATGCCGAGGACCTCTCTCAGACCCTTGTACCTGTTCCTGATTGTAACCTCAGTTACGCCCGCGGCCTCTGCGACGTCTTTCTGCGTCTTCTCTTCGCCCTCCAGCGTGCACGCCACATAAAGCGCCGAGGCCGCCAATCCCATCGGGTCCTTGCCAGCTGTAATCCCAATCTGCTTTGCCCTGAGCAGGATTTCGCGCGCCCTTCTCTGTGTCTTTTCAGACATCTTTGCCCTGGAGGCGATCCCCGACACGCATCTTGATGCCTCCGCAACGGGCATTTTGAAGTCCATCTCCCTGTGCAGGAGCCTGTACGACCTTGCGAGGTCCTTCTTCTTGACGTTGCTCACGGCAGCTATGTCCTTCAGGGTCCTTGGAACCTGGCAGTCCCTGCAGGCCGCGTAGAGAGATGCCGCTATGATTGCTGTGATCGACCTTCCCCTGACCAGGTTCCTCTCAAGGGCCTTCCTGTAGAAATAGGCTGCCCTCTCTGTGACGGCGTCCGAAACCGTAAGCTTGTCCGAGAAGCGCCGCAGCTCGCTGAATGCCTGTCTGAGGTTCCTGTCCGTGGACTCGTGGGCCTGGCTCCTCCGGTCCCAGGTCCTCAGCCTCTCGACTGTGGACTTCATCGAACCGGAAATTGACCGACCCGACGCGTCCTTGTTGAGAACTCCTATCACCGTAGCCAGCCCCATGTCGTGGACGGCAATCGACGTCGGAACCCCCGTCCTGCTGCGGTCCCTTCCTTCTTCCTGCGAGAATGCCCTCCATTCGGGACCCATGTCCGCGATCTTCTCCTTGATTACCAATCCGCAGTCGCTGCAATAGAGCTCCGATCCTTGGCCGTCAATCACCAGTCGGTTCTTGCCGCACCGGGGGCATTTGTTCGAACTCCTCTCCATCTTCAGGAGCCGCGAAAAGTTTGTGCTGTTGGATATCTCTACCACGAATCAGAAATACGGATATTCCGAATGGCAACTGCCTCCTCTAGTATATAAAGGACGGTGGCCCATAATCCAGTCTGACAGGACCGGAATGCAGGCGGCTGCCCGTGAGACCCAGGCTCCAGAGTCAACGGGAATCAACAATGCGCGCTTTCTCATAGTGCATCGTTCCCCGTTCCTCCAGAATTGTAATGACAATGGGAGAGGGTCAGGTTACGAGGGCCAAGTTCTGTTCAAGTCGACCATTGGCCAAGTACACAATGTTCAATGGAGTGCCAAGGAGCAACCACGCGTTCAGGGACATGGTGGCTACTGGCGGATCCAATGACCTAACCAACGAACAAGGGCTTAGGTTGATTGCCTGTTTGGGTGAGGTGACCTTCCTCAGACATGCTCAGCCAATCAACATCCTGGACAAGACAAACGGCAAGATAACAGCATCCATCACGAGATAACTGACAGCGGATTCGGCTACCTAGGTCTACTCGGAATCGACGCCCAGGTGGTGTCTAAGTTCCGGGAAGAGCTTGGTGAGACCGGGCTCCGAGCTTGGGCGCCTGGGCGCCTTTGTCGCGTGTCAGTTCGAATATTCTGTTCCTCAGCTGGCGCATGCCGTCACCCCGTGTTGCCGAAGTCCTGACCGATGAGAATCCCTTGAAGAGATCGTCGGATACGAGCGCATCGGCCCGGCCATGCACCAAGTCCATCTTGTTGAGCACCAGCAGTATCCTCTTGGGGTCGACACCTAGCTGTCCCAGGATATCCTTGCAACTGCTGAGTTTTATCCTGACGCTCTCTGGATTCTCACTCGCGTCGATGACGAGGAGCACGAGGTCGGCATAGGTGAGCTCCTCCAGAGTCGATTTGAACGACTCGATGAGGTACGTCGGCAGCCTTGAGATGAACCCGACCGTATCCGACAGCATGACCCTCCTTTTCGAACCGGGGATGGATATGGCTCGAGTCGTCGTAGTGAGAGTGGTGAAGAGGTTCGGGGACTCCTCCTTTGATTCGGAAGCCAGCCGGTTGAAGAGCGTGGTCTTCCCACTGCTAGTGTAGCCCGCAAACGAGACGAGTAGTTCGCCTAGCTTCAAGCGTTCCTTCCTCTGGACCGTCCTGCTCGACCCGGCGGCGGCAAGCTTGCTCCTGATTGTCGCCATCCTGTGCTTGAGGGCCCTGAACCTGACGTCAACTGCGGTCTCGCCCATTCCTGAGAACCCCGCCCTCTCGCCCTTCACCGAATAGCGTACCACGTCCCTGGCGCGGGGCATTTCGTAGCGCAACTCTGCGAGCTGGACCTGGAGCTTTGCCTCTGTCGTAGCGGCGCGGAGGGCAAAGATGTTGAGGATCAGCCTTTCGCGGTCGATGACCTCTACGTGAGTAACCTTGGCGAGGTTGTTTGCCTGGGATGAGGTGAGACTCTCGTCTATGATTAGGGTGTCCGACCCGTTGTCGCTGACCAGTTCGAAGAGTTCCTGAGCCTTGCCCACCCCGACCCCGTAGCCGGACTTCACCACCTGCTTCTGGGTGACTACGGCTTCGACAGAGTAGCCCCCCGCCTTCGCCAGCTCCTGAATCTCGCGTTTCGCGAACTCATCGGCGTAGGTGACTATTGTCGCCTTCATGAACGGGCCGGCCGTCCCTCGGAGTCTGAGAAGACACTAAGGCTTGGAGATGCGTCCTCCGGACCCTTGCCGCGCCTACCTGAAGCCCAAGCCGGAAGAGTCCATTCTCCTGACACAGTTCTCACACTTAAGACCGCGGGGGGTTCTGTAGAGGCGTCCCACGTTTCCGCATTCGGGACAAGGCTTTGGAAGTTTTGGGGAGACTTGGATGACTTCGCTCATTCAGCTAGCGCCTTCTGGATCTCCTTCGGAGCATCTCTTGGTTGTTCAGCTGTGCGCAGACCGGACAGACCAAGGCGCTGGTCGCCGTGTCTAGCTGAAGCCTGATATGATGAGTCGGGCACAGCTCGTGTTGTACTTGAGCCACGGTTAGTCCGCTTTCTCGTCCCTATTAAGGTCACGTTTCCAAACCCTATTAGTGGGTATTCCGACTCATGACTGATTTGGAGTCGAATGAGAGGGGCCGTGACGCCAGACTCAAAGAAATCTTCGTTTCATTCAACGACGCTTGGCTGAGGTACTGGGAATCCTACGTCAGGCTACAGGACCAGCTCTACGAGAGCCTGCGGGCAGGCAGAGAGGTTTCCTGGCTTGCGGCAACTGATGAAAGGAAGCTCAGTGAAGTCAACCAGGTCCAGCGCGAGCTCTTTGCTGGGATGCCGCGCCGGCTGGACTACTCCCCTCTCGGGCAGATAACGCGTGACTTGAATAGCGCACAAAGCAAGATTGCTGAACTCGAGGCTGCGCTCACCCAGGAGGAAGAGGGATGCAAGAGACTGCAGGCTGCCATAGCACTCATGAAGGAGAAAGTCGAAGTGATGAAAGAAGCCATGCGGACCGCCGGTCCCTGAGAGAGCCGCGACCACAGGTCGGTCCACAGCCGAGTGGAAAGCGCGTTCGGAGAAGTGAAGAATGGAAGTCGGCTCCGAACCTCTTGCCCAGGGCTTCGAGGAAATGGTCAACGAACGTCCGGCCAAGACGTGGGAGCGCTAGTTCCCCTCCTGTCAGCTGGCGCCGCGTGCAATTTCGAACAGGCGTAAATACCACCTGGTGATGACAGGCCTCAGTTGCTATGACCAAGGAATTTGCCTGCAGGGACATCGGCATGAATTGCGGCTTCAAGGCCAAGGCCAAAACGGAGGAAGAGCTGATGCCGAAGATTGTTCAGCATGCGAAGGAAGCGCACAAGCTGGACCCGATCCCTGTTGAGACCGATCAGAAGATCAAGGCTGCCATCAAAGAGAAGAAAGGCTGGTTCTGAGGCTTCCCCCCCAGCTGGGCGACGCCTTCGCGGCAGCGGACCTAGTGGAACCTGAACTCAGAGTTCGATGCCCCCCCCGACACGCGTAGTTTCCGGGCTGACGGTCCCCATTCCAGTATGACGGAGAAGGCGGTGGGGGTTTCAACCTGCGTTGTTGGAAGTCTGTGTTCGTAAGGCGCGCTCTCAGCCGAGTCTCTTGACCATAAGCCGGAGCGCCACTTTGGTTCTTCCAACCTTCTCCACAACCTTTCCAGACTCGGTGAACCCTGCCCTCCGATAGAACCTGATGGCCCTTTCATTTGCCACCTCAGTCTTCACTAGCATCGAGAAGTATCCGCGCCTCTTGGCAGCGCCAACGGCCTTGCGCAACAACTTAGTCCCCACTCCCCTGCCGGTCGCGCTTTCCAGAACTATGATACCCGAGAGCTCAGCCTCCCTCTCCTTGACCCTTCTTACGCTGGAGAAGCCGATAATCTTCCCATCCTCCTCGGCGACCACCATCAAGATTCTCGGACTAGAGAGCATCTTTTCTAGGAACTCCTCGGAAGCGATTTCCTTGATCGCTTCATCAGTGGCCCCTGTGAACCCGAGTGCATCAGGTCCCGCCTCCTTCCATGCTTGAATGACGAACGTGGATAACCTCGGAACATCGTCAGGTCTTGCTGGCCTTACAGCCAAGATGGTAGGTCTCTTTTTCGTCGAGTTTCTCCCTTAGTTGGTGGGGGCTAGGCCAATATGGCCATTGCGGTTCAAAGGTCATCACGACTACTACGGAACTGTACATGAAGGCCATGGGGCGCGCCTTCAATCACTAGTTTCTATTGCGTTCTCGGGAATTGTTAAAATCGGCTGGAGCTCTCGACCTACAGGCGACGAGAATGAAAGTGGAAGCGCTGAGGAACTCTATCGTCAGCGACCTGAAGTCGCATGGCACACCGGGCGGCAGTCCCAAACTCCAAGCCTACCTTGGGTCACCCTATCCCGTCCTCGGACTGTCAACACCACAGGTGCGTGAGGTGATGAACGCCAGGAAGAGTCTGTTCAAGCAGATGAGCGCAGAGGAGCTAAATACGTTATGCGAACTCTTGTGGACCGGACCAACCCTCGAGGAGAAGTCCTTCGCCATCTCACTACTCGCTAATCGCTCCGAGCTGCTCGACGATAGGTCTTGGTCAATGACGAATCTATGGATTGAACAAGCCGTGGGGTGGGCCCTCTGCGACAGTCTCGGTTCTGGCCCGATCTCGGCCATGCTTCGCCAAGACCCCAGTCGATTCAAAGAAGTCTTGGGATGGACTAGCTCTGTGAACTTGTGGAGAAGAAGGATTTCTGCCTATACGATGAGAGAATTCGTCTTCGCAGGGGAACTTGAAAGACCTTTCTCGCTGTTAGAGCAATTACTCTACGACCGAGAGTTCTGGGTGCAACGTGCCGTTGGTACCTGGCTCAGAGAATGCTGGAAGAAGGACAGGCGGAAAACGGAGAGATTTTTGCTCAAGCATGTGCGAGGATTACCTCGTGTTGTGATTACGGTGGCGACTGAGAGGGCACCAAGAGCCTTCAGAGAGGAACTGCGACGTAAGCGCGAGTAGCAAGACGGGGTCGTTCAGACGACACGCGCGCGCGCGGCTGAGCTCAGTCATACTCTTTGTCTGACTCTTCGCACGCGCGTGCAAGTTGCACGGTCTCTGAGGGCGGTGAAGCTGAACGTATCTGTCTGCTGCCTCTCGCCTGTCACTGCTCTCTTGCGGAACGTTTCATGGTTAAGTACAGCGTCCTGCCGACTGACTTGCCGTTCTGAAGCATGAGAACAGATACAATGAGAAAGTTGCGGTACGGCCTATACTTGCCAAACTTCGGCAGGTCATCTTCTGTCCGAACCTATGCACAGCTGGCGCGTGAGGCAGAAGATTCAGGCTGGGACGGCTTCTTCATCTGGGATCATGTCCTTGAGTATAATCAG
>JBEKAG010000011.1:0-14951 GCA_050015955.1 Nitrososphaerales archaeon | reverse complement strand
CAAATGATTCTTTATCCTTAGGGAGAATACACTGGGGTTGTCCGCGTAGATGCGGTCCATGAGGGGGTGCCGGCGTGACAACCCTCCATTTCTTATTTAAGCAATTTGGCGAAATACTAAACAATAGTATGGAATTACAGTCCTGATGTTCTATTCCCAAGACAGAGTGGGCGAATCCGCTGTCGGAGAGTTCAGATTCGAAGGACAGAGGCAGCAAGCGGAGAACCGGGGTAGGGATTGTAGCCTTCGAAAGAAACAGCAGCCGTCTCTGTACAAGACCTCATCCGAATATCGATTGGAAAAACTCAAAGGTTTAAGACCATCGAAGGGGGACTTCAAGGCGGAAAGAATTGAGCGACGCCTTCGACGTGTCCCTCGGGAAGGTGAGCCTCCTGAAGTACGTGGACGAGTTGCAGGACGAACTCTCAGTGATTCTCAAAGAAGTGGGGCCTGGCAAGACTGAAGC
Source organism: Nitrososphaerales archaeon (assembly GCA_050015955.1). GTDB lineage: Archaea > Thermoproteota > Nitrososphaeria > Nitrososphaerales > Gagatemarchaeaceae > UBA183. The sequence goes on along the minus strand of JBEKAG010000011.1, from coordinate 14,485 downwards.
GGAGATGGAGGAAGGAAAGAAGCGCATCGAAGACCTCCTCAGGAAGCAGGCGGCCAGCCTGGCAAAGGAGACCGGTGTGACTGGCAACTATGCCTTCACCTTCATGCTGATGTCGAGCATCCTCATGACTGCATGGACTTCCTTCACAATCAAGCGAACGATGATCGACACGACCAGACCGTTCGAAGAAAGACTCAGGCTCGAAGAGCTGCTCTCCAGCCTCCCGTTGGCCTTGTCAGCAGTAATCTCGAAGTCGGCCGAACACGCAGACATGTACAGCAAGAAATAGGAACTTCGCGTGCCTCCGACTAGGAATCTGTATTCTCAACACTGCTAGTCTTTATACCTCTTGGCTGCTAAATCGGGGTTAAGGAAATGGCAGGGCCATACCAGATAATCCAGAACGCGGTCGACATCCTCTGGAAGGTGGCCGACCCGTATCTGGTGATTCTCGCAATAGCCTTCCTCACGACCGGCTTGGCTGTGGCTTTGCAGGGGTGGAGGAGGAAGCGGGCGCTCAAGGGGGCGTTCAGAGCAGAAATCGACAACAACGCAGCAGTGACGCTGAATATAGTGGCCTATGCGGATGCGCAGCTGTCCGGCGGCACCAGCGTCGCCCCGATGCCCACATTCAGGGTGCGCGCGTTTCGAGAGTACGCCGACGCGGGCCTGCTAGAAAGGCGTCCCAAGAAGATCGCGGCAGAGCTGAAACTGCTCTACCTCAATATGGTCAGCGTCAACAAGGCGGGAAGGAGACAGGAGGACCTGGCCTTCGGACCAGCAGCAGCCTTCCCTAACGCCCACATGCTCAGACTGGACAACCTCACCTACGTTAGGGACACGACGCACAACATCGTCGAGCCGTACATTGACAGGCTGAAGGATATCAAGCTCTAGGACCGACCAAGGTCGCTTGTCACGCGGGACGGCGAGCCTCCCACCGGCAATTCCTCTTCAATGCTGGGAAGCTCGGCCCCCGACAGCCACCTTCCATCAACATCGAGCCCTTAATTGGGACCGACATGGATTTGGAATACATCGCGTTGCCTTTTTGGAAGGAAATGTGCGATGAATCCGATAGAATCAGGATTACGGCTTAACTACTCCTTGCGAGCATGGATGGTCCATGTACTTCGAGAAGCTGGCTCTGGAGATAAATGCGACCACGGCAGGGTGGGAGGTCATCAAGCCAGAGAGGTGTGTAGGCACATCTGGGGTCGAGCATAGGTTCACGTTTCTTGCGTCTGACTCAGGGCACATGTACGGTTTCGACCTTTATCCGGAGATCGGAGAGATAGAGGTCCTCCGGACATTCATCAAGGAAATGGACACCGGGGTCTCAGGGGTCCTTGTCTGCCTGAGCGGCAAGCCGAGTGAAAGTGCAAAGAACGTTGCGGCTGAGCTTGGCGTGAGAATCTGCAGCCCGGCGGAGATAGGCGGATTCTTCAAATCGGAAAAGATGGCGCCGCTGAGCCGCCGGAGAACGCATGAACCCATATTGCGCTGAAACTGAAAGAACCTCAGCGGGACGAATGGCGAATTAGCACACGTCCAGCCCATTTATGACAGCACGAATACAGCTTTCTAATCGAGAATCTCGTCTACGACCTTCTGGTAGGAGTGAACCATCTCTGCCCCACTCTGAGTTATCTGATACCTGCGCCTACTGCCGTACTCCTCGACATCTAGCAGCCCGATCTCCAAGAAGGCCTTGAGCTGGCTCTGCAGCACGTTCCAGGACAGATTCGCCTTGTACATGATCTGGGTCGGCTTCCCGTACCCCTGCATGACCGCTCTGAGTATGTCGACCCTGATCTGAAGCAGGGACCTACGCCCATTCGCCAACTCCGGCCGGTGGAGGGACTTCTCGGCCGCCGGATTCAGAAGATTCTCAGTCATGCATTCCGAAATCGCACCCTTCGCGCAAATATCCTTTGCCTAGAGATAACCCGAACCCAGAGTCCATATCTGGAGTGTACTAAGATAGATACTTCGTTCGAAGACTAACATGAACCTCGAATCCATAGAGGTGAACTGCACCTTCACGGAGCTTAAGTAGAAGGACGAGCTGGCTTTTCTCGTTCAAGATGAGAGTAGTGGGTTCGATGGCTGCGCTGATAACAGGTCTGATCATAGCCGGAGCATTCATCGCACCTGTATTCGCCTGTGTCGGGCCAGTCACACTCACTTGGAGCAGCACCACCGCCTCTGGCCCATGCTCTACAGTGACAGTGACTACCACTGTAACCGCAACTCCGACGGTGACTGGTACGCAGACTACCTCAGTGACATCGACCGCAACTCAAACCCAGACGGCTACTGATACATCTACAGCCACGCAAACAGCTACGCAGACTCTGACGCAGACCGCAACTGTTACCGGGACTAACACTCAGACAAAGACTGAGACCGTCACAGTCACAGTTACGACCACCCACACCACTACTGTGACGGTGGGCGCGCCGGCAATCGCGGGCGCACAATGGGTGCCCCCGCATACCACGAGCACCACCACTAGTCACAAGAGCACTACTTGCAGTCACACTTCTACTAGCCACACGACCCGCACTTCGTCTACGAAGTCCACAAGCTGCACCAAGACGACTACTGCAACAGTGACGTCTACCACGACCATTCCGACTACAACGATGGTCACCAAGACCAGTACGATACCCACCACGACAACGGTGACTCAGATCACAACGCTGCCAACGACCACGACCACCACGGCGACTGCCTTCACTACGGAGACTGTGACAGTTACATTGACTGTGACAGCAACGGTCCAGACCACTTCGACAGTTGACACTGACACCACTCTCTCGACTACTACTTACCCGTCGAGCGTGCCGGAATTCCCAGCACCAGCAGGACTAGGTTTCGTTATGCTGATGCTCCTGATGGTGCCGCTTCTCTACGGAATGAGGCGGGCGCGCGCTAGTCTCGAAACCACCTAGGCTTGCAGCAGGCGCGAGTACTCGACATCTAGCTCCGATCTGTCTTTCCATAGGTGTTGTACGTCACGACAGCTATCAAGTGCTCTCCCCAGGTGATCCTTCTAATGCTCCTGAGGGCAGGCCAAAGAGATTCAGCCAAGGGAGCGTGACGAGAACGCGCAGATGCATTTCGACCTGAAGGCCAGGTTTAATGACCGGACCCGCCTCCTGCAAATCACAGTTTCCACAACCCGACTCATGAACCCCGAAAACAGATTGGAGCTTCACAATGTCTTTAATGCTGAATAAGGCAATTCCGAGGCAATGGCAGAAGAACAGAAGGGCAAGGAGGAAGCCGGCAACTTTACTGACAGTCTGAGAGACATTCAGGGCGAGTACATCATGCTGACTGAACTCTATGAGAAGGAGAGGAGCTACGGGCAGCGACTCACCGAGATGATGAAGACACTAATGGACGAGGTCGACTCAGCGATTTCAATCAGGCCCGACGCCATAGGGGGACAGTGCAAGGATGCGTATCTTGTCTCTGAGGCTGTCGTAGTCCTCGTGGACAACAGCGGGAACAAGATCTCCAGGCCTCTCTACAAACTCCCTGCCGCAACGATAGTTTCCGTGATAGAGGAGTGCACTCCTGAGCTCAGGCGCCTGCTGTCCGAGAAGCGGAAGTCGGAGAGCTACAAGGTGAGGTCCCTGGAGAGGGTCCTCAAGGAGCTGAAGAAGGAGCAGGCGACGTTCAAGCAAAGCAGAAGGGACGAGATGGAAGAGCAGGAAGAGCCCAAGGATGAGGTGAAGGACAAGATGGAAGAGCAGAAGCCCATCCAAAAGGAACCATCCGAAGTCGCGCCGCAGCCGCGGCCTTTGAGAGAGGGGTTCGCTTTCAAGGGGAGTTTCGGGGAGAAACGCGAAGCGACCGGCATCTCTCCTTGAGTTTCGGGTTCGACCTCTGAAAGAGCCTTATCGGAGCTCTCGGAGGTTGTCTCCTGGCTATGCTGGGAAATGTGAGGTCTAGGATGAAGGACAGGCGTCGGACGGTGCGGCTCAGGGAGACGAAGTTCCTGATGTCCTTCGATGTCTCGAAGCTGAACGGAAGGCTCATGATACTGCTGTCCATCTTCATCGCTTTGAACTGTCTCGACGCGCTCACGACACTGGTCGCGATTAACGCAGGCCCAGGCTTCGTCGAGCACAACCCCCTCGCGGCCAGCCTCTTCAACCTGCATTTCGAAGGGTTCGTGGCCGCCCTCGCGCTGAAGTACATGCCGGTCGTTCCGCTGGTCTATGCGACCTACGTGAAGGAGAATCCGTCACGCCAACTTGCCATCAGGATCGTGAAGGTCAGCGCCTTCGTGGCTCTGGTCGCCGCAGACATTTTCTACGTGGCCGTGGTTGGATCCAACCTCAGGACTCTTGCGACATACTACAACTATCTCGCCGTGGGGTGAAGGGAGATACCTGGAAACCTTCATAACTGTGAAGAGGCGACCGATGAAACGTGAATCCTGAGACCGGGGTAAGCGCCATAACCGGGGTCATTAGGTTCTACTCACTGGCCGACGTCAGGCGGTACATGAAGGAACTGCTGGACGAATACCAGAGGGAGTATGACAAGTCCTCCAACATCATCGGTTCTCTGCTCAGGTCGGACGGGGGGAAGTCGATGGAGGTCATAATGTCGAAGGGGTGGACGAAGGTGGGGAGCCTCATCCTCAACATGGCCGATTCCGAGAAGGGGGCCATGGAAGTTGTTTTCCAGATTGTAAACGAGATGAAACCCAGGATCGCGAAGACGGAACAGGTGTTGAGGTCGTTCGACAGCATCGAAGCGCTCCCAATCCCAGAAAACGCAACGTTCCTCCTCTACCTCAGAGACGGCGTCCCCGAGAGACTGATAGTCGACACGGTCGAGACGAAGCCCCAGAAGTTCCTGTTCAACGGTAAATTCAAGACCGAATAATCCCGCCCGTTTCTCCACGGCGTCCGCAACTCAAACTGGATTACGAGCCGGTACAGCGTTTCGGTATAGCTTTTAATCAATAGGTTTGCAACCTACGCGCAGAAAATGATCCAAGTGAGCGTCCTCGTTGAAAGAGTGGATGCGGCACGACTATCCGACAAGGCGAGCGAGAACGCGCCCTCGAACTACAGCCTGAACGTGTCGATGTCGGAAAGGGACAGGGGCCCCGAGACGCTCACTCTAAGGTTCACCCTAGAGCTGACGGACCAACCCCAGCTGGCAAGGCTCGCCTTGTCTGGCACCGCTACCCTGATCGGCACCAAGGATGATATTCAGAGCGCAATCGCCTCGCCCGACGATAAGGTTCCACCACTGGTCCTCACGACGATCTATGAAAGGACATACGGCCTGCTCTACTTGGTGGCAGGCTCGTTGAAGATACCACGTCCTCTCCCCACTCTCCTGAAATCCTCTAGCGCAGCGAAGAAGTAAACGCTGCGGAGCAGCCAGACCGAGCCTAACGCGGTGGTTTCCCTTCTCATCTTCGTTGTATTTAAGCCCGGACACGCACCAAGGCGTCATTTCCTGAGACTGGTTTTGGAATCTGCACGTAAAACCTATTAAGAGTACTATGCCTTATCTGAGATATGGACACGAACGCGAAAAGCGGATTGCCGTTGCCCGAAGACCCGCTGGGTCAGGTGAGAAGGTCGCCCATGGAGATGGTCTGCGATGTTCTCGGCGTCGTGTCGGAAGGTCCGACCAAGCCGACGCATATCCTCTACAGGGCCAACATGAGCTGGAAGGTGCTTTCGTCCTACCTGGACTTCCTCCAGAAGCGCGGATTGATCGAAAGGGAGGACCAAGGTGGGAAGAGATGCGTCTACAGACTGACAGCAAAGGGAAGGTCGATCCTGCAGCTGTACGACGGGCTGCGGTTGAGTCTGAAAGGGACCGTCGACGTAGGAAAGGACGGCGGCGTGAGCCAGATCCTCGAAGACGCCTCTATACTGGAACCTCGAAAGGCTTCTTCACTCTGGACGTAAGGAACCGACTGAGAGCCTTGTCCTGCTCAGCGAGGAGGTCTCTCGTCTCCTTATAGTTCTCGAACATCCTCGTGAAAGTCCTTCCCCTTTCAGTGGTCTGGTAGTACCTGGTCGCCGGCTGGTATCCCAGTAACCCGTCCAAAACCAACTCCTCGATGTACTGATTGAGCTGTTTCAGGTTGAGGGACGATTGGTACATTATCCTCGTCTTCCGCTGTCCGCTGGCCGCGGCCTTCAGTATCGCATTCATGATCTCCCTCGAGTCCCTACGCCTGTGCCCGTCCAACGGAAGAAGGTAGTGTCAGGATTTCGAATTAGGTTTTTTCGTCATTTCGCAGATATCGGCAGCTGGAGATTAGGCTACTTGGTTAATTCATGCCAATACGGTAATGGACAGATGTCGGTTCGGACTATCCCAAGCGCTCGACGACAACCTCGCAGTGGACGTCGCCTTTGGCGACGCACTTCTCCTCGAGCACCCTGTGGGTAGCACCCATGATCTCGTCAGCGACCCCTCCGACCAGACCCGCGAGCATGTAGCAGACCGGTTCGCTTGCTTCCTTGATGTGGAGGCAGAAGATGCAGTTCCGCAGCACTAGCCGGGCCTGCCCGCCGGAGAGGTCGCCTCCGTTGAGCACGAGCTCTCCCCACCCTGATTCCCTAGAGAAGTTCTGAAGCGATTCCAGCACCTCATGCTCTGTCTTCTGCTGCGACTTCGCAACTCCCCCTAGGTACCTCCCGCAGCTGTAGCCCATCCTCTGTAGAATCACTGCAGCCCCCGAGATGAAGGTGCTTGTGAGCTCCTTCTCGACTGTCGCCCACGCAGGGGACTCCATCGCAATGACCCTAGTGCCGTCAGACCTCCTCTTGATTGTCCCGTGACGGAGGTCAATGTCGAAGAGGTCGTCCTTTGGGGGCTCCTTCTTAGAGCCTCTAAACAATGACTTCTCCTCCCGTACCTGCGCTTGTGGTGTACTTATACCTCTTTTCCAGACCGTTTTGTGCGTTTTCCAATCTTGCCTAGCCTTGGAAGGGCTTCCTAGCCAACACCACGTGAAACGGGGGAAAACTGGAGAACCTGATGCGGCGCACCGAGATGTCGATGAGGCCGACTTCACGGAGGACCTTCGAGTACTCCCCGCCGTTGCCCGCGTCTATAATCCCGACTCTCCCTCCTTGCTTGAGAACCCTCACGATCTCCTTGAAGGCCACTATCCTGTCTTTCTTCCTGATTAGCCTGTGGAGCGAAAGGGCCGAGAGTATCACGTCGATAGACGAGTCCATCAAAGGGAGGTTCACAGTGTCGGCTTTCACGGGTATGACCCTGTTCTGCACGCCCTCTTGCGCAGCGTTGGCCCATATGGACGAAGGGTCGTTTCCGCTAAGGTGGCTCCTCAGCCAGAGGTCCACCCCGACCGAGTATCCGCCCTCGAGGCGCTTTCCCGCCATGACCATTCCAAGACCCCTCCCACAGCCGAGGTCGAGGACGACTTCGTCGCCGCCCCAGGGAATGTCTGCGATCAGCTTTGACATCTCTGTGACCTTCCCCTGCCTGCTGCTCCAATAGAGGGCAGCCGCTACAGCGAATATCAGAAAACCGATGGCCGGCCCTACGAGCAGACCGAGCAGCCCAAACCGCGCCAGACTTGGGTCGGCTCGTGCGTAGACGGCGACGTCGATTCCAACTGCGACGGAAAGAGCTCCGGCAATCAAGAGTTCGATGATGGACCTGGGCTCATCGATCCCATACCCCGTCTCGCCCCTGGCTGTAGCAGGCGAAGTCACGGTCCCCAAGGCTTCGGTCTCGACGCTGGATGTGGAACGACTCATCCTCGCTTTCTGCTTTGGATGAATTTTGCTTATCATGATTCGCCCGGCCTGAATAGCCTAAAGTGCAAAGCCCATGAGGTAGTGGGCCAGGGCTATGGCTATCAGGCTGACTACAACCAACATGATCGCATGCTTGAATCCGTCTGAAAGCCCACTCTCACCCATCTTCCCTGCGACTATGCCGATGACGAAGGAGTCGAAAACAGCGGTGGTGAGGAGCATGTCGACCGTCGTTCCCTGCACCTTCGGGGTCGAGGCGGTGGCCATCCCGGTCGCCGCAGGCGCTGACAGGAGGTAGACCATGATGAATGTCGTGATGACGACCATGATTCCGGCGATGTAGGTGATGTAGACGAAGGGCTTCAACGCCGCCTTCCTGTCACTCTCCATGTCGTTTATGCTCCGTGTGAACTCCGCCATCTCCGAGAAACTCCGGATTGTCCCTCCGCCCACGTCGACTACTTCGATCAGGAGGGTGCCGATTGCCCTAGTGACCCAGCTTCCCACCGCGCTCGTGAACGTCGAGATGACCTTTGACAACGAAACCCCCCAAGAAAGCTGTGCCCCCATCTTCCTCACATGCTTCGAGAGGATCCCGTAATGTCTGCCTCCGAGCCGTTCAATCGCTACCTCGGGTGAGAGACCCGTTTTTCTGCCCTCGGCCACATCGCGGATGAACTCTGGCAGGATTCTCTCGAGACCCCCCCGTTCTCTAGAATACCTGATCGCTGCGATGGCGGGCAGTGAAGCAGCTACTATCAGCGTACCCGACACACTCTCGAACAGGTAGAGAGGCAAGAAAGGCGGAATGGTAAGGAAGTGCGTAAGGAAGAAGAATATCATCGCCGGTACAATGGTGTAGAGGAAGAGTTTGTAAGGCCGGTAGTCGACGTACGGCCACTTTGGTTGCACGGCGTCGATCAGCCAGATGAATACGGCGGAGATTAGGGGGACCAGGACGAATGCGAACATGTACAGGTTGGTGAGCCCTGACAGGTTGTTGCTCAGCAGGGTCTGGATCATGTACAGGGTGTACAACACCATTCCTAATATGACGGTCACCGTGAGATAGGCTTCGGCCAAGGTGCCTGTAGTGTCTGCTGATCTCTTGACCGCGGATGTCTTGTTCTCCATGGTGTCACGGAGCTTCATGCCGACGTATGCGACGAAGTCACCACCGCTCTTCAGAATGGCGGTGTAGCCGAAGAGGAATTCTGAGAACTTCCTGCTCGGACACCACCGCGCGACTCTTTCGATTGCTGAGATGGGGTCCTGACCGAAGACGTCGACCTCGACGAGTATCCTCTTCGCTTCCTTTGCCGATGCGGGAAACAACTTCATTTCGCTAATCCTTCTGAGCGTAGTAAGAGGAGACACCCCCCCGCCCGCCAGAACAGACATGTACCCGATGACGAATGGAAGCTCGGTGTCGATTGAGGAAGCCCGGTTTGAGGCGCTAATCTTCGGGGCATTGATGACCAATGTGAAGACCACAATGACGATAGGAATGGCGACAAGCACTCCCAAAATCCAAAGGACGCCGAACCTAGCGGCCGCCACATAGGTGCCGACGGCGGAAACTGCCGCCGTAAGGAGCGCTGAGAGGAAGGCGACAGAAACGAGGCCTTCCGGCGTTATCCTGAGATTCGACTTCAGGATGTCATCCCTTAGCAGGGGAATGAAACGGGTGAACTTGGTCGCAGGTCGAGCAAACAGCTTGAAGGCGAGAAAAGTGAACGTGTCGAAGAGTGTCAGAGGGACCTTCTTCTTCTTCTGGTTAGGAAGGACGACCTTGAAGCTCACTGTCACTTACCGCCGGGTTTGTAATCTCCGATTATCTCTTCGACCGCAATCCCCTTGGCCTCGAGCTCGCTCGAAGCCGTGTCGAACACTTCCTGGGGCTTGGATATGTAGAGTTCCAGTATCGGCGATAGCTCCTTGAAGTTCCTGATGCCCTTCTGCTGGACCCACCTAAGTATGAGCGCGCGTCGGTCAATCTCCCTTAGGATCTCCTCCACCGGCATTCCTGTGTCCCTCGATATCTTCTCGAGCTTGGGGCTCTTGTCATAGCTCGGCTTGAAGCTGTCTGTCCTCGGGTCCCACCGGAATGCCTTGTTCAATTCCTGGTCGGTGACAATCTCGTCGATCGAGACAATCCTCCTCATTGACTTGAAGCCACCTCCGGGGGCGGGGACAGAGATCCTTCTCACCACAAAGGTGAGGTCGAGGAACGGAATGAATGCCTTTGGAACGTTCATCGGCTCTGAAACGAGTCTCTGGAGCGCTGATGCCGCGTCGTCCGCGTGGAGGGTACACAGACCCCCGTGGCCCGTGCTGATCGCCTGGAAGAGGACGTATGCCTCTTCACCGCGAACCTCTCCGACCACAAGGATGTCCGGCCTCATTCTCATTGCCGCCTTGACGAGGTCGAACAGTCCCACCTCGCCAGACTTCTCCTCAGTGGCTGCGTAGCTCTCTCTGGAGACCAGGGAGGTCCAGTTCAGGTGCGGTATGTTGATCTCCTGGACCTCTTCAATCGTGATGAGCTTCGTGCTCAGCCGGGTCAGAGTCAGGATCGCGTTGAGGAGGGTGGTCTTGCCTGCACCCGTCGCTCCCACGACTATGGCGGTGGCTCTGTTCTGCATCAAGTACCAGGCGTACGCGGCCATGTGGTGATCGAGCAGGTTCACGTTGAGCATGTCAACTATTGTCATCGGGTCTTCCCGAAACTTCCTTATCGTGGCCGAGCTTCCCTGGGGCGAGACCTCGCGCCTGAACGTTGCGACCAGCCTGTGCCTGCCTGGAAGGGTCCCTTGGACAATGGGGAAAGCGGTAGAAACGTGCTTCCCTGCCATGTGGGAGAGCCTTGTGACGATGTTGTCCAGCTGGTCCTCGTCGCTTAGCGTGATGTTAGTCTCGAGGCTCTCGTGACCCTTGTGGTAGAGGAAGATGGGCTTGTTCAATGCGTCGATGGACAGGTCCTCGATGTTCGGGTCTCTCATCATGCCGTCAAGGACTCCGAAGCCTACGAGGTCCCTCTCGGCGAAGTAGATGATCTTAGACCAGGAAGCGGCAGGGACCCTGATCGAGTACTTCATCAGGATCTTCCTAGCCTGGTCCGCGAAGTACTGCCTCGGGTTTACTTGCTCTCTGGGTACCGTGAGTTCTGCTTCCAAAGCGTCGAGCAGGTAGGAGTAGATCGCTGCCTCTGTCTTTGTCAGGGGGACCTCGTCTAAGAAGTACCTCTTCGCTTGGAGGGGGCTCTGCGCGATTACAGCATAAGCGAACGGGCTGTTGACCGGGTATCTCTCTGTCACCTTCCACGACGGAGGAAGCGGTGTTCCGGTGAAAGGGAACCTCACTTCGACGTTCTTTAGGAATCTGAAGCGCTGGGCTAGTTCGATGTCCTGTTCCTCGCTGCTCATTTCCAGCGCAGGTGCTTTCGGTGCTGGCTTCTGCAGCTGGACGGTCTGCTGGTGCTGGGGGGAGATGCTGGATGTCATCGGTTTCTGCTCGGATGACGAGGCTGGAGTAGGACGTGGCCAGCTTGGCTGCGTGGGCTTGGGAGCGGGCAGTGCAACTGGCGGCGATGATGGCGTCGGCTGAAGGACTGCCGCCCTGGGAGGAGACGCTGGCTTGGGAGGCGACTGGAGTGTGGGCTCCGGCTTCAAGACTGCTGAAATTGGGACATCCTCAGATTCCGTCTTCTGGTTTCTCCTCAATCTTCGATATAGGCGACCGATAGGTCCCCAGCGTTCTTTATCGTCGGATTCTTGGCCAGGCATTCTCAATTGCCGGTACTCCTTTTCTCCTCCAGCCTATAACCCATATGGATTCTCCATCCATTCTATAAGAACAGAATTGCCGCTGGGGAACATGAATCGCGATGCCTTTTCCTCACGTCGGCAGTGCCACACCCCTGACAGGCAGGCTGGTCCGGGCGGAACCCCAGTGAACTGAGCGATGAGGAGCGCAGCCAGGATTCCAAATCCTAGTGGGTGGGCCCCAAGCGGTGCGGCTGGACTAGAACTCGACGTGGACAGTGGTAGTGGGCTGCCTTGGGGCGCAGGCGCAGTGGGCGGGTCGATTGCAAGTCCCACTGTTATCCAATAGCTGGACGTCGACGACCATGAGAATGCGACTGTCTGTGATCCAGAGGCTGAGACCAAGAGGTCTTCGTCTGCGCCGGAAGGCCCAGTCACGACGCTGCTCATGAGCCCATAACTCCCACCTGCGGTGAAGCTGGTTTGCGAGCTAGCCGTAAAGACCGCTCCAACGATCAGGTCGGGCGCGTTCGCCGTGGTGAAGCCAACGCTTGAGGAAGTGCCGCTCGACCCCGTGTTGAAATGCGCGCTGCCGTCCAAGGCGAGGCTATTCCCAGTGACTGCGAGAGCTAGCACCACCTTCCCTCCGCTGGTCGAACTGCTTGTACCAAACGATATGGATTCGCTGCTGAGGGCACTTGCAGCCGTGGCGTACCAACAGGTGGCCTCGCCGTGGTTCGTCGTTATCGAGCTGGTCCCTGCAGAGGTCCAAGTGAGACCCGTTGCAGATATCGTCTGAGTTATGCCGGTGTTGACGGTGTATTCGCAAGCGAAGATCAAATCGTTGGTATTGGTGGTGGAGATGGTAAGAGTGGTCGCCCCAGTCCCGGATGCCGCCCTCGCGATGTTGTAGCTGCTGGTGTTCGGATCGAGCCCGAAGCTCCTAGCGTAATTGACGTTGTTGGTGTTGCCACCGGTGGTCTGCGTGAAGGTGTTTGTGCCAGAGGCGGCCCAGCGGTCACTTACAGAGACAACTGGCGAAGTCACTGTGACGACGGTATTGTAGTCGAACCACCCTGCGCACGTGGAAGCTCCGCCTCCTTTGGCAGCCGCAATCGTGCACCCAGTGGTCCCAGCCGTGCCAGTCACTGTACCAGTCACGGGGATGCTATAGGCGGCATCCCATGTAGCTGGCGATGTGGGAGTCGCTTTGTACGTGTTCTGCAGCTGGTTGTAGTAGTTCAGGTTGTTGGTGTTTCCACCCGTCGTCTGGGTCCAGCTGGAGGCACCGGAGGACTGCCACCTTTCGTTGGAAGAGATTGAAATCGAGGTGGGGGTCACAGAGGCTGCGGTGTTATAGTCAGTCCATCCCTGGCAGGAGATTGCACCTCCTCCGTTGACTGTTGTGAATGAGCATATCGTCTGGCCAGCGGTTCCAAGTGAAGTCCCTGTTATCGTCATAGCTGTTGCCGTGTCCCAGGTGGTCCGTGCCAGCGGGGTAGCCTGGTACGTGTTCTGCAGCTGTTTGTAGTAGTTCACGTTGTTCGTGTTCCCTCCGGTGGTCTGGGTGAATGTACTCGTGCCGCTGACCTGCCATCTGATGTTCGCCCCCTGTCCTGTCGGGTTGGTCGGGGCAGAGACCGCAGTGTTGTAATCAGCCCAACCAGTGCACGTGGCGGTCGCAGTCCCTCCAGAGACAGGCGCAGCGATGCAAATGGTAGACCCCGCGACGCCAGCCACCTCTCCGGTATAGGCGAAGGACAACCCGGCATCCCAAGTAGGAGGCCCCGTCCCCCGTGTCACCACGCCATACGTGTTCTGCAGCGTGTCCCAGTAATTCACGTTGTGGGTGTTGCCACCGGTGGTGTCTGTGAAGGAGTATGGAGTCGCTGCTGACCATCTTTCGTTTGTGCTCACTGATATCGTCAGCGGGGAATACAATGCCGCGCTGTTGTAGTCAGCCCAACCTGTGCACGTGACCGCTCCTCCACCACTCGCCGTGGCGACAGCGCAGACAGTCGCTGCCGCGCCAAACTGGGTCCCACTTATGGTAAGGGTCTGAACCACGTTCCAAGTTGTTTTCCCAGTGGGAGTCGCCTTGTACGAGTTCTGCAGCTGGTTGTAGTAGTTCAGGTTGTGGGTGTTTCCTCCTGTAGTGTCGGTAAACGAGGAGGTTCCCGAAGACTGCCAGCGCTCATTCCCGCTGATGGAGATGGAGGTCACTGAGAATGATGCAGCAGTGTTGTAGTCGGCGAGTCCTGAGCATGAAGCTGCCCCTCCTCCGCTTGTTATAGTGATTGTGCATATCGTCGACCCCGCGGTGCCGATGTAGGTCCCGGTGATTGGAATCGAAGTCCCCGTGTCCCAGGTGGTTCTTGCCGACGGGGTTGCCTGGTAGGTGTTCTGGTACTGCCTGTAGTAGTTGACGTTGTTGGTGTTGCCCCCCGTGGTCTGAGTGAAGGTGTTGGCGCTCGAGGCGATCCATCGTTCTGATCCCGAGGCGACCGGCGATGCTACGGTCACGACTGTGTTGTAGTCAAACCACGACGCGCAATTCACGGCCCCTCCACCGCTCGAGGTGGCGAGGGTGCACCCGGTCGTGCCGGTCGTGCCGCCCACAGTACCAGTGACCGGGATACTGTACACTGCGTCCCAAGTCGCTGGAACTTGTGGAGTCGCCTTGTACGTGTTCTGCAGCTGGTCGTAATACTTCACGCTGTGGGTGTTCCCTCCGGTTGTGTCGGTGAAGGATGTGGTGCCGTATGCCTGCCATCGCTCGCTGCCACCTACTGCCACGGTGGTCGGTAAGAACGAAGATGCGGTGTTGTAGTCGGCCCAACCGCTGCAAAGGGCGGCTCCTCCTCCGCTTGTCGTCGAGATTGTGCAAATTGCCGAGCCTGGGGTACCGAGGACAGTCCCGGTTATCGTGATGGA
>JBEKAG010000010.1:0-15319 GCA_050015955.1 Nitrososphaerales archaeon | reverse complement strand
GAAGCTGAAGAAGGTCCTGACTTACATGAGGGAGAGATACCCCAGGCTGGCCTACTATAGCGAATCGGACGGCAAGGTCTTCCGGGCACGGGACGTCAAGCCTCTCTTTCAGTACTACTTTGACAACCTGTCGATGATCCCTGATGAAAGGCAGTACCTCGTGATCGAAGGGGACAGCTTCGTCGGGACCCTCGACGAGGCGTTCGTCTCCGAGTACGGGGAGGTGGGCGTCAAGTTCGTGGAAGCTGGGAGGTGCTGGAAGGTCGAGCAGATCTATGGCAACAAGGTGTACGTGAAGGCGGAAGAGGACCCCACCGGAGCGGTTCCTAACTGGGTGGGAGATGAGATACCGGTTCCAAGGGAGGTAGCTGCCGAGGTCGGCATGGTCCGCCGAAGGTACGCGGAGGAAATCGAGAAGGGAAGCGGGGAGAAGTATCTTGGCGAGCTCTGCAGGACATACCCGGTCTCCAAGGAGTTGATTCTGGACGCACTCAAGGAGGTGGCAGAACAGCATTCCGCGAAGCTGCCGATTCCCTCGGAAAGGCTGGTCACGATCGAAAGATGGGACAGATACATCGTGGTCCAGGCGGCGTTCGGACACAAGGTGAACAGGCTGCTGGCAAGGGTGATAGGGCACCTCATCTCTGAAAGGACAGGGCAATCTGTCGCCGTGCATCAGGACCCATACAGGATAATCATCGAAGCAGAGGTGGCTCCGTCGGCAGTCGTCTCGGTCCTAGAAGAGATGCACAAGCTGGACCTCAAGACAGCGGCTGAGAAGGCCGTGGAGAGGAGCGGGATCTTCAAGAGGCGGCTCATCCACGCGGGAAAGAAATGCGGAGCGATTGGCAAGGACGCCGAATTCGCGAGTGTTTCGATAGCCGGCCTGATCGAGGCGCTGAGGGACACTCCTGTCTACGAAGAGGCGATGAGCATGATCTTCCACGATGACTTGGACCTCGCTGGGTCCGCTGACGTGGTTGAGAAGATCAATGCAGGCGCCATCGAAGTGAAGTTGATTGAGTCAGAGGCGCTCTCCCCGATTGCGAGGATAGGGGTTGAGGAGATCAGCAGGAGGGGAGAGATAGTCTCTCCGGAGAGGCTCAGGGCGCTGCTCAGACAGTCGACCAGGGCAAGGATCAACGACACGTTCTTGGTGGCCGTCTGCACAAACTGCTGGAACTTCCTCGAACTGAGACGGGTCAGCGACCTAGAAGGCCTCCTGAAGTGCCCGGTCTGCGAGAAGGAAGCAATCGGTCTTTCGACGGACTCCTACGAGAACGTCTTCTCACTTGCGATGAAAGCCCGGAGCAGGACAGACATGCGGGGGAAGAAGCTGAAGCTCGTCGAAGCCGTGAGGAAGTCCGCGGAACTGCGGAAGGAGTACGGGCACTCGGCCGACATGCTCATCGCAGGGAGGGGAATCAGGCTCGCGGAAGCGGCCACTCTCGCGGCGAAGATGAGGAAGGAAGGGACCGACCTGGTCGAGTTGATAATCGAGGGCGAAAGGGAGGCACTTAGGCGTCGTTACTTCTTGGCGGCTTCCTGACCCCGGGACAGAATCATGGTCATCAGAGTCTTCTCGTCCACTTCAGCTCGGGTCCTCCAGCCGACATGCAGCATCGTCCTGTCGTCCTGCTCAAGGTAACCCCTCTTCACGTACCTGTCCAGAGAATATTCCACCCTCCATTTCGGGAACTTCTCGCGGAGGAACTGCTCAACCTCCCTGCGTGCTGCCCTTCCCTGCTTGGAATTGATGAAAGCGATGGTTGCAGCGAGGACAGCCAGGTCGTCAATCCTGATGCCTGACGTCTCGGCCTCACTCACTGTGGGCGGCTCCTTGAACCTGAGGAGGAACCGAGAAGAATCGTCGGTCCCGTCAGCTCCCTTGACCTCGAAGACCTCCAGCCCCAGAGCGGAGACGTCTTCGGAGAGGACCTCGACTATCTTCCGGTAGTCTCTGCCGAGGTGCCTCTTCATCTCCCAGCCCTTGACGCCTGGGTTTCTCCCTCGCTGCAGCACGAGCACCTGGAAGGCCTTCCTGACCTTCCTTTCGAGGAGAACCTTGTCTGCCGACTCCATCAGCTCTCACCCACTATCGAGATTGCCATGGACTTGGACGGGCCCTTCGCCTTCTCGCTCAATGCCGTCGTCCAGATCTTCCCAATCAATGGCTCGGTTCTCAACGAAGCCCTCCCCTCGCTGATTAGGAAGGCCAGAAGGTAGGCCCTTAGCACTCTGGTCTCGAATTGGGGCGACTGAATGAAGTCCATGTAGTCGATCCACTCCCCGTTCGACTTCTCGAGGAGTTCGTCGTGCAGGTCCTTCAACCTGTTCTCGAATTGATCCTCGGTGAAGACTCCCAACGAGATTAGCTCCTGGTAGTCGACCGCACCTGGCTTGACCCCGTAGTTGCTGAACTCATCCTTGAAGCGCTCTGCCATGGGCAAAAGGTCGCGCCAGTAGACGAACGCCCTCTCAAGACCCTTCGGCGAGATCTGGTCGACCTGCGCGACCGGGTGCCAGCTCTTGACGAAGGCCTCGGTCAGCGCTTCCTTTGGAAGGAGCTTGACCTTGAGCTGAATCAGGAGAGGGTCGATGTACAGCGATGAAGCTCTGTGCTTCAGCCACTCGTCCTGAAGCTTCACGATTAGGGCGAGCTCGAGCAGAGCCTCTGAGTCGACGAGCAGCTCGTCGAGGAACCGCCACTCCGGTAGCCGGCTTCTCAACAGGAGGATCTTCTCCTTTATGTCGACGTCAAAGGGGTTCGCACTGCTGGTTTCAACTGCACGGCAGAGTTCAATGACTCGTAGTAGATCCTCAAGCTTCTTCTCTTCCATTCTACTTCAGCTCCTTCACTTCGGAGGCCCCGTGGACAGTCTGGACGGTGATCACGTGGGCGCTCCTGTCAAAGACCGTGAGGATTGAAGGAGTAATCACCAAGTACTGGGAGGCTTCGCGCTGTTTCATCTGCGAGAGGATCATCTTGAACATCGCCTCTCTGTTCTTGGGGTCCATGTGAATGTCGAACTCGTCCATCGCCCTCATCGGCGAGACTATCCTCCCCTGAAGGGAGAGTATGAATGCCATCAGGGCGACCGAGCGCTCACCGCCGCTCTGGGTGAAGGGGTCGAGGGTCGTAGGCGATCCGCCTCGGAACCCTACGTAGAGTGCAATGCCTGCGTCCTCGATGTCGGCTCCCTCCTCGAATTTGATGAAGCCACTCGCGTCAGCCGCGGAGAGGACGGCCTGGTAGGTGGGGTCGGTTGACTCAACTAGGTTGTCCATTGCGTCTCTCCAGACCTTTTTCCTCGACTCCAGCTCGACGAGCATCGCCTTCTTGTTCTCCTGAAGCTGAGCGAGCTTGATCTTGAGCTCGTCGATGTTCCCTGAGTAGTCGTTGTAGATCTTCTCTGCCTCGTCCGGCACGTCCTGCATCTTCTGGATGTGGGCTGAGACGAGCTTGAGCTCCTCCGAGACCTCGTAGGGCTGGCGTAGAGTCTCAACCCTGGGACCCGCGTTGACGAGCTCGGGGGCCAACTTGTCCAGCTCTGTTTTGAACTCCTTGGCGCTCCTTTCCAAGTCGTGAAGGTCAGACTCTGTGACCTTGATTCTGTATGAAAGAACCTCGGATTTCACCCGGAAGGAGATGTAGCCCTCCATCGTCCTTCTGATCAACTCCTCGGTCCTGCTGATCTCGGGTTGAAGCGAAGAGACTTCCCTGTCGAGTTCTGTCTTCCGCCTCTGGGCGTCCGCTTCGGCGGAGGCGCCTTTCCCCGCGATGTAGTCGACTAGCTCCTTCAGCCGCTTCGTCTTCTTCTCCGTGCCTTGGGACAGCAGCTCGTCTATTGTGTTCGAGAGCCCCGCAAGGTCCTCTTTGAGGCTCTGGAACGCGTTCCTTGCGGACTCGTCCTTCGCCTTGTCGGCCTCCGCCCTGACCAGCGCGTAGTAGAGCTTCCTGAGTTCGACCTGCTTGTCCAGCAGCGTCTGGTGAGTCTGGTCAGCGTCAGCCGCCACCTCCACCTGTTGGGACTTCAGGTCCTCCAGCGCTCTCGACTTCGCCTTGATCTTCTCCTCGACTGACTGGAGGGACTTGCTCAGCTTCGCCTCTGTACTCCAGACGAGCTCCTTGCCTAGGAGGTTCCTGTGTTCAATCAGCCTTTTCTTCTCCTGGTACCTGTCGTAGACCTGCTTCCAGTATTCTAGCGCTTGGTTGGCGTTCTCGATGAGCTGCAGCAGCGAGCTCTCCTCCCCTATGAGCCCGCCGAGCTCCTGCTCTGCTAGGAGGATCCTCTGCCTGAACTCCGCGAAGCCGACGGCCTCTTCGACCATCTTCAGGCGCTCCTGTGGCGTCACAGCGCCAAGCTCCTCAATCATGCCCTGATGCATGATGATGAGCAGGTTGTCTGGGTTGATCCCAAACTCCTTCAGGAGCCTGACGACCTCGCTCTTGTCTATCTCTTTGTAGTCTGCCTCGAACCAGTACGAGCCGTCCCGCCGCAGATACCTGCTGAGCATGAAGGTGTCGGACTTCGAATAGGGGATTGGGCGCCTGCCTTGTTTTGCCGAGTTGTCGAAGATGAGCGAGACCCTCGCGATGTCCTTTCCCCGCCTGATCAGGTCTGAAAGCTTGCGGGAGCGCTCGGTGTAGGCCTGGCCTAAGGCGACCGAAATCGCCAGAAGGACAGAGGACTTCCCCGCCCCGTTCGGGCCTACGATCAGGTTGAGGCCCTCTCTGAGGGGAATCCTTGCGTATTCGTAGCTCATGAAGTTCTCAAGGATGATTTCCTTGACGGTCGTAGTAGGAGCGGGTGCCTCTTTTGAGACCTCCTCGGTGCGTCTGGACAAGGTTCTTACTGCGCAAACGCGGGAGGCATTTAGAGGTTGCGCGTGTGAGCGAGGTCTGACGACACTTTCGGTTGACCCTCCCCCGCAAGGGCTTAAATGAACGGGAAGGGTCGTGGAAGACCGTTGATTCAGAGACCCTTCGATGCCCTCGCTCCTCAGGTGAGAGAGATGCTCTCTGAGATAGGCATCACTGAGCCGACCCCTCCCCAGACCCAGGCGTGGCCATCGATCGCCCGCGGAGAGGACGTACTCATCGTCGCACCAACAGGGTCCGGGAAGACCGAGGCGGCGTTGCTGCCCTTGCTCGGACGGCTCGTGACAGTAGGGCACAGGGAGGGGATCTCCCTACTGTACATCACCCCGATGCGCGCGCTGAACAGGGACATGCTGAAGCGATTGCAGGTCTGGTGCAGGAGGTTGGGCCTGACTGTGGACGTCAGGCACGGGGACACCCCCCAGTCGCAGCGCTCAAGGCAGTCCGCCCGCCCGCCCGATGTGCTGGTGACGACGCCTGAAACCCTGCAGGCGGTCCTCCCGGGGCTGAGGATGCGGGAGAACCTTTCGCACGTGAAGGCCGTGGTGGTAGACGAGCTGCACAGCCTGGTGGAGAGCAAGCGAGGCGTCCAGCTCTGCGTCGGGCTCCAGAGGCTCAGAAAGGTGGCACCGGGATACCAGCTGGTCGCGCTGTCAGCCACTGTCGGGACGCCCGATGTCGCTGCAAAGTTCCTTTTTGGTGAAGGGAGGCCAACGATAATCAAGGCTGAGACGCCCAAGGAGTTCACCTACGAGATCGAGTATCCGGTGCCAGACCCCTCGAACCAGTCGGCCGCTCGGGAAACGTACTCCGCGCCCGACCTGGCTGCGAGGCTCACTAGAATAAACGACCTGGTTGAGAAGCACACATCCACCCTGATTTTCGTGAACAGTAGGACGGTGGCCGAGATGCTGGGCGAGAAGCTTGCGAGGTTGAGGAAGGATATCGGCGTCCATCACGGCTCTCTTCCGAGGGAGGAGCGGGAGAGGGTCGAGCAGACATTCAAAGCTGGTCAGCTGAAGGCGCTGGTCTGCACTTCCACTTTGGAGCTCGGGATCGACATCGGGTCCGTCGACCTCGTGGTGCAGTACATGTCTCCGAGGCAGGTGACCTCCCTGGTTCAGCGAGTCGGCAGGAGCGGGCACAACCTCGGCAGGGTGTCGAAGGGCGTCCTGATGACCGTCTCGGCTGACGACATCCTTGAGTCGTCAGCTAGTATCCTGTTCGCAAGGCGCGGGAAGATCGAGCCCACGAGGCCCTATGTCAACTCCCTCGATGTCCTCGCTCATCAGGTGGCAGGGTATCTGATGGACTTCGAGGCCATGGAGTCCGACCAGATGTTGGAGGAGGTGAGGAAGGCGGCCCCGTTCAGTGGCCTCAAGGAGGAGGCATTCAACCGCACCGTGGGCTACCTGTCAGAGCTCAGGAAGGTAAGGTTTGACGGCAAGACACTCTCGAGGACGAGACTGACCAGGGAGTACTACTTCGAGAACCTGTCGATGATACCTGACGAGACCAGATACCTTGTCGTCGACGTGTCGACGAACGAGACTGTCGGCATATTGGGAGAGGAGTTCGTCCTGCTGAAAGCAAAAGTGGGAGTTCATTTCATCTGCAAGGGGAAGGTGTGGCAGATAGAGCAGGTGGCTGACGATAGGAAGATCTACGTCACGCCTGTGGAAGACCCGCTTGCCGCCGTAGCGACGTGGGACGGGGAGATGCTCCCGATACCCTTCGAGCTGGCCCTCGAGACGGGGAGGCTCAGGAGGTCTGTCTCGGAGGCACTCGACAGCGGCGGTCAGGTCGTCGAGGAGGCGCTCAAGGAAATCCCGGGCAGCACTGCCGCGAGGGCGCTCGTGGTTGACGAGATCGCGGAGCACAAGAAGATGGGGGCCGCGGTCCCATCCGACAACCTCGTGCTCTTCGAGGGATTTGGGAGGTACCTGATAGTGCATTTCTGTTTCGGCGAGTCGGTGAACAGGACCTTCGCCTACGTCTTCGAAGAGCTACTTTCTAGGAGAGGGCTGGTGAGGGTCTGGTGGCTGGACGGGTACAGAATCCTGATGGAACTGACCACCGACACCGAGGAGCTCGATTTGAAGGCCATCTCGAAGGAGCTAATGGGCCTCTCGCCAGAGGAGCTCGAGAAGACATACGCGGTGGCCGCCCAGCGGAACTTTCCCTTCCCGGCTCGCGTCAAGCACGTAGCCGAAAGGTTCGGGGCCCTAAAGCGCGGAAAGCTGATGGCCTACCCCGTCATGTGCTCCCTCCCCACTCGCTTCGAGAAGACCCCGGTCTTCGAGGAAGCGCTTCAAGAGACAGGCAGGGACCTCATCGACATGGAGAGGAGCAAACTGGTGCTGACTCTCGTCTCGCGTGGCGAGATATCGGTACAGACTTTCCAGGCTGGGGACAAGCCCACTCCGATAGCCTATGGTCTGCTGTACAGGTACCTAGAGGTCCCTGAGGCGGTCGCTCCGGATTCGCTCGGAAAGTCGTCCTACCAGCGCATGAAGGCGAGCATCTTCGGGACCGACGTCAGCTTGGTCTGCATGAGATGCGGGACTGACCAGGGCGTGGTGGCAGTCGGCGACCTGCAAGAAGAGCCGAGGTGCGCCTCATGTGGGTCTGGGCTGCTGACGCCGTGTTACTGGGGGACGGCCAAGGTCATGGATCTCCTTGAAAAGAGGAGTGCCAAGGCACAGCTCAACGAAGAGGAGAGGGCCGAGCTCTCCAAGGCGAGGAGGGCGGCTGACCTGGTCCTGTCTTACGGAAAGAAGGCGGTGGTGGCTCAGACGGTCTATGGCATCGGCCCTCAGACCGCCTCAAGGGTCCTGGCCCAGATGCACGACGACGAGGAGACATTCTACAGGGACCTGCTGGAGGCCAAGATCAGGTTCGTGACGACGCGGCAGTTCTGGGGGAACTGAAAGTCCATTAACGGGCGAGGGTGGGGCAGGCCCGAGTTGGTTCTGGCTGGGAAGGTCTTTCTGGTGAGGGAGAACTCCGACATGGATGTGCTCGCAGAGAAGCTTAAGGCGTTCAGGGTCGAGACCGAGAACACGGTCGAGGATCAGGAGTTCAAGCTCCTCGCGGAGATCAGAGACCTGACCGCAGGGAAGGGGACGCTGGAGGGGACTTACTCTTTCGACACGGTCTTCGTGGTTAGGCACAGGGAGAAGGCGGTCCCGGTAGCGAGGACCTACGAGGCCCCGTTTTCGTTCAACCTCAGCAAGGACAGGCTCTTCCTGACCGTGTACGATAAGAAGAACAGGGCGAACAACATCGCGAATGAGATGAGCAAGGCGGTCTTCCTGAGCCTGGGACAAATCGTCGAGGCGAGGATTGACCCCGAGACCCTGCGGAAGTTCCATGAGAAGAACTTTGAAGATACGAAGATCATATTTTTCGACGATATGGATCTGCCCAGCATCAACAAGCTGTCGCTCTACGGAGCGAGCCTCGGAAACACGACGCTTTACTCGGATTATCTGACTCACGGGAAGCTTTGGTACATCGTGCTGAAGAGCTCGAGGACTGGCTACGTGATGGGTATCACCAGAAACTGCGTTGTCACCGGCTTCAGCAAGATGGACATGTCCGAGTTCAGCTCGTTCATCAGGGGAGAGATACTCCCACTGATCGCATAGCTTGCTAAAGATAATTCCTGGCGACGCCGCTCTGATCTTCACAGGCCCCAACCAGAGCACCCTGCTCATCTCCGACCTTCATCTCGGCCTCGAGAAGGAGATGGCGAAGAAGGGATTCACCCTCCCTGCCTATTCGGTGAAGATGGTCGGGAGAATTCGTGACCTGGCAGAGAGATACCACGCGACAAGTCTGGCAGTTCTAGGCGACGTCAAGCATACCGTGGGAAAGGTCGAAGACATCGACTGGGGAGTCGTTCCGTGGTTCTTCGATACGATGCTGGACCTCTTCGAGGCCGTCGAGGTAGTTCCGGGCAACCACGACGGGAGCATCAGAACGGTACTGCCTCCCCGCGTGAAGCTGCATCCCTCACAGGGGACGGTGATCGGGCAGGGGCGCGGCAGAGTCGGACTGGCCCACGGCCACGCCTGGCCCTCTGAGGAGGCAATCGCCACGAAGAATCTCGTGATCGGTCACTCTCACTTCACGTATGAGATGAAAGACAGGCTGGGGTCGAGGACCAGAGAATCGGTCTGGGTCTCCGCCAAATATGACGTTCCCCAACTGATGGAAGGGGCTGGGTACCGCTCGAGGGCTAAGGGGAAGGGAAACCTGACGGTCATGCCCCCGTTCAACAGGATGGTGGGAGGCCAGCCAATCAACAGGAGCAAGTCGTTTCAGTTCGGACCGGTGCTTTCGTCAAGGTCGGTCAGCCTAGAAGAAGCTGACATATTCCTGATGGATGGCACGAGGGTGACCTAATCAGCTCTAGGTCGGCTGAGAGGAGCCGCCGATGGCTGACTTCAGCAGACGCTCCAAAGATGGCTCACCGACCGCGCCTATGACGGTGTCCATCGGTTGACCCTCCCTGAAGACCATAAATGTGGGGATTGAGAAGACCTCGTAACGCGACGAGATGTTGATTTCCTCGTCGACGTTGACCTTGCCGAAGACGACCCTGTCGGAGTACTTAGCTGCCAGCTTTTCGACCACTGGGTCCATCACCCTGCAGGGACCGCACCAGGTCGCCCAGAAATCCACGAACAGTGGTTTGATTCCTGAGCTGAGCTCGTCGAAGTTCTCCTCAGTAAGCTTCACGGTCAAGCCCTGTTGTTCCGTTTTTGTAGGCATCATCTTGAATCGCTTTGCCAACCGAACGATGATGCATATTTAAGATAATGTACGCAGTTGAGGACTACTAAGGCACCGAGGACTACTAAGGACAACGCGCCCCTGCATCCGCAAGTGCACGCACGAACGTGCCGGTAGGGCGCCACAACAAACAAAGTCTAAGTATCGGGGACAGTCCTTCCTGTCGGAGGCCATTCACTTGTCAAACGCCAGCAAGGATGAGCGCAAGACTACTCTCAAGACAATCAGAATCTCAGAATCGTTGGCGCGTTCACTCGAGAAGGAAGCCGATGATGGAGGTGTGACCGTCAACGCAGATATCAACTCAATCCTTAGTCGGCATTTCACTTGGCACAAGAGGATACGAGAGTTCGGAATCGCTGAAATCCCCAAGCCGCTCCTCAAGGGCCTACTCGAGGGGTGCGATGACGATACACTCGCTCGAATAGGGCGAGAGATAGGCCCCGCCTTATGGAAGGAGATAGCAGAGTTCTGGATTCAAGACTCTTCTCCGGACAGGATGCTTGACTTGGAGGCGAGCTGGTCCAAGTTCAATCCCAATTTCCAAACGAGTGTAACGCGGGAAGAGGGCGCATATACGATTACCATGCGCCACGATCTCGGTCCCAAGTGGAGCATCATCACGAAAAATGCTCTCCAAGAATTCGCGAGGAAATCGTTTCATGTTGAGCCGCGGATCAGTGCAGGGGAATCGGTAGTCACAGCCCGTTTCAAGGTCAATCCAAGGAGCTTGCCCAGCGCGCGCCCAAGAAGCGCCAGCGAAGAAGAGAACGAGGACTAGACTGGTCAACACAAGAGACCGGCCGTGCCATGAAAACGACAGCGTTGCTATGTTGCTACTGAGGTGTACTAAGAGAGTGCTGAATACATTGATAAGATTGCGAGTGTCGTTCTAGATTCCTCCGTGGTGAAAATAGAAATCCTCCAAGCCCTGAAGGGGAAACTGGATGTCAACGAACCTTCGGTCGGCAAGCTCAGACGGGCTTCAGTCGCTGTGACTTTCAAGAACCCTGAATCACCTAGTGTACTCTTGATCAAGAGAGCAAATCGAGTGGGCGATCCGTGGTCGGGCCAGGTCGCGTTCCCGGGTGGGAAGGCCCAGGAGGGAGACATCAAATTGAAGGACACTGCAATGAGAGAAACTCGCGAGGAAGTGGGCATCGACCTAGGGCAGGATGCCGAATTCCTGGGATATTTCATGCCGTTCAGGACCCATACGGGAACGCTGGACGTCTTCCCTGCTATCTTCCTGCTCAAGAGAGACGCTACGGTGCACCCAAACGAGGAGGTCTCGTCTTTCCAATGGGTCAGGTTGGAGAAGCTGATGGCTGGAGAAGCAAGGTCGTTCTACAGAGCCGACGCAGTCGGTCAGACCAGAGAAATGCCTGCCTTGCAGGTGGACGGCTATACGGTCTGGGGGCTCACCCACCGAATCATTTCCTCCCTCCTAAGCTGAACTGGGTAGGTCGCTGCTCTGCCTCAAATCATGAGCTAACCGGAATCCGCCGCGCGCGCGCGACTTTCTAGAGTTTCCCCGCGGGCCTTCCTGAGATGATTTACCTCGCTGAGCTCGAAGGGGAAGACAATCCATTTCCTGGTAGTTTCGAGGAAGTAGTCAGGGTGAGTCTTGCTCCACGGCTTCTTGAAGAGTACGGCTGTTTTGACGACCTTGGCGCCCTTTTTGCTCAGGAACCCTTTCACTCCGCTCATGGTGTCGCCTTGGTCGACCAGGTCGTCTACGAGGAGGACGCGCTCTCCCTTGATGTCCTCGGTAAGAGTCGAGAGTATTCTGACTGAGCCTCTTTCGGCGATGTCCCTATAGGATTTCACGGTGATCGTGTCAATCTTGACGCCCAGGCGGTCTGACACCACCATGGCCACTGGTATACCCCCCCTCGCAACCCCGATCACCAGGTCGAAGGTCTTCCCTGACGAGCTGACCTTCTCTGCCAGGGCTTCGGTCAGGTTGCCGTACTCAACCCAGCCGATATACCTGAAGTCGGGCATTCGATGAGAGAACCGTTGCAAGTCTAGATAACTCTTAGACGCCTGGCTTTCAAAGAAGGTGATACGAGTGGGCCGGGGCGGACTTGGACCGCCGACTTTCGCCGTGTAAGGGCTTGACGGGTTTGGCCTGACGTCCTGACCGAGCTAGACGACCGGCCCACCTCGTTCGCAATTCGGACTGGTAATAAGCGTTGGAAATCAAGATGCGTTGGGGAGGCACTCTCAGGTCATCTTCGGACGAATCAGATTTAACCCGCGGCTGTGGGCCGGTGTCGGCGCTAGTCGTGGGGCTTGAACCTGTTAAGGTAGTTGCCGTCCGAGCGAGGGAGATCCTCGACTCCCGGGGTAACCCGACCGTGGAAGCAGAGGTGGTGACGACCTGCGCAGTAGGCAGAGCAAGCGTGCCTTCCGGCGCGTCGACGGGGTCTAATGAGGCCCTTGAGCTCAGAGATGGGGACCCGAAGCGGTTCCTCGGGAAAGGAGTCTTGAAGGCCGTCGCGAACGTGAACAAGATAATCGGCCCCAAGCTGAAAGGAATGAACTGTCGCGACCAGAGAGCGATAGACGAAATGATGATTCGGCTAGACGGCACGCCGAACAAGAGCATGTTGGGCGCTAACGCAATACTTTCTGTTTCCATGGCGGTTGCCAGGGCAGCAGCCAACTCTGGCCTCGTCGAGCTCTTTGTCCAGCTAAGAGTCTCCCCAACATACACTCTCCCCGTGCCGATGATGAACGTAATTAATGGGGGTGAGCATGCGGGGAACGAGCTTTCCGTTCAAGAGTTCCACGTTGAACCGGTCGGGGCGGACTCCTGCACAGAAGCGGTTAGGATGGGCACCGAGGTCTACGAGTCGCTGAGGATGATCCTGACGGCCGAATACGGGAGAAACGCCACAAACCTAGGGGACGAGGGAGGATTCGCACCTCAACTCAAGAGGACGAGTGACGCGCTCGCTTTACTCCGGAAGGCTGTCAAGAAGGCAGGATACGGAGAGAAGGAGGTCAGGCTCGGGATAGATGCAGCGGCCTCGACGTTTTACGACACCGACAAGAAACTGTATGTCGTTGACGGGGAGTCCATGAGCGTGGACGAGCTCGAGGATTTCTACGCAGCGCTGAGAGATGAGTACGGGTTGCTGACGATTGAAGATCCATTCGCCGAGGATTCGTTTGATTCCTACGCATCGATCACGAGAAGACTTGGGAAGGAGACTCTGATAATCGGCGACGACCTCTACGTGACCGACGTCGCCAAGATGAAGAAGGGAATTAGGATGGAAGCGACAAACTCAGTCCTGGTCAAGCTTAATCAGATCGGGACAGTCTCAGAGACCGAGGATGCGATAGACCTAGCTGGAAAAGCAGGATGGGACGTTGTCGTCTCGCACAGATCGGGAGAGACTGACGACCCGTTCATAGCCCATCTGGCGACCGCGGTAGGTTCTGCGTTCATCAAAGCGGGTGCGCCAGCCAGAGGGGAACGGGTTGCGAAGTACAACGAATTGATGAGGATCGAAGAACAGCTCGGGTGGAAAGCCCAGTACGCGGGCGGTCGACTCAATCGGTAAATCAGCAGACTTCGGAGCGCAGGGGGTGGGATTCGAACCCACGAGTCCCGTTAGAGACACAGGCTTAGCAAGCTTGCGCGACTTGTCTGCGCCTTACCAGGCTGCCCGTGTGCGACTCTAGGCTACCCCTGCGCAAGTTCAGTCCGATTGATGGCGGTTAAAAAGCTGTGAGTGGCGGCGGGTCCCTCGGAGTTCACCATCACTCTCCGTCCCCTTCTCGCCGGACTGGGAATCCCCCACGTAGACGAGGCAGCGTGGCCACGTCACCATAGGGCTGCTCCCTCCCGGACCTCGCCCGGTTCGGCAATCAAGAGTCAGGACCTCTCCTTCGAGAGGACCGCTCCTCATGACCGCCCGCCTCGGCGTGAGTTCGTCTCCCCCGCCCAGCGCGGGTCTCGGGGAAGGTGGCTTTACCCGAAGGTTACTGGCGCTGCGTGAAGCCGGTTTCAGCCGCGCGGGGACGGCTAACCCCCGTTCCCTACCCACCGCCGACCCGGCGGAGGCTAGCCTCCGTAATTAACGTGCTGTTTCACTGTCGCCTTCATCCGGCAGACGTTACAGAGGCCCGACGATGACGGCTTTCCACAGTCGGAGCAAGGAACCGACACCTTCCTACTGGTACCCACGTATCGCGAAATGACGTCCAGGCTTGACCTCAGAAGCACCTTCTTGATCCCCGGATGGCTGGCCTCCATCCGGTTGAGGTGGTCTCGGACTTCAGTCCTCAGACCCTCGTGCATGTACGGACAGCTAACGCTCTGGAATGGGATCCCGGACTGGAAAGCGAAAAGGGCCACCTCCTCCTCGTAGACCTCCATGAAGGGCTTGACCCTTCTGATTGCGAAGTTGTCATCGGCATGGGCCGGGTCGAGCCAGCCAAGCCGCGCCACGTCGCCGTGGAACAGGTTCATCACGAATGTCTGGACGTAGTCGTCGAGGTTGTGGGCTGTGGCCACGACGTGGACCTTCGCCCTGTCGGCGGCCTCATCTATCGCCCGGCGCCTGAGGACCCCGCAGAAGCTGCAGGAAGAGACATCCCTCTCCTCCTTCCAGTTCAGTGCCTCATCCAAGGAGAACCCGAAAAGATCCTTGTACGAGACAGTTAGGTGTTCCACGCCGAGCTGTGCGGCCGCGGACTTCGCGTGTTCTAGCGCCTCGTCACGGTAGCCTGCCACTCCCTCGTCGACAGAGATTGCCACGAGCTGGCTCCTGTGCCTGTCGCTGAGGCGGTGAAGGACGTTGAGCAGTGAGAGGCTATCCTTCCCACCGGAGACTGCTACTCCGACCCGCTCCCCATTGTGTATCATCCCATACTTTGAGATGGTCTTTCGCGTCTTCTCGATGATGGACGTGCTGAAGCAGGAGGCGCAGAGGGACTCGCCAGAGTATCTCCTAGTGTAGAAGACTTCCCCTCCGCATCTCAAGCAGCCTTCCATGAGTCGCGGTCGTCCGGCCTTGTGGTTGATATTAAGCGTGAACGCTTAAAGCGGCACCCGGTTCGACGACTTGTGCAAGTTGTCGGAGGAGTACAAGCGGCTAACGTTTCAGTACGGCATAGTCATGCTCAGGACGAAACGCTTCCAGTCGCTGATGGACAGGCTCGGCAAGAACAGAATATCGAAACCTGCTGGTTGGTTCCTCCTCTACCTGATGCCGGTGGCCGCAGGAATCGGGTTATTTCTGTTCCTTGCTGAGTTCCTTGTGATTTTCTCGCCGACCGCCCAGCAGGTTGGGGTTGCGGTAAGGAGCGTCACCCCTCTAGCATACTTGGGGCTCCCCGGTATCAACCCGTATCTCCCGATAGTCGACGGGTGGCTTGCCCTTGTCTTTGCGATGGTCGTGCACGAGGGGGCTCACGGGGTAGTCGCTCGGAGCCGCGGCCTTCCCGTCAAGTCGTCAGGACTCCTGTTCTTCCTCGTCATTCCCATCGGCGCCTTCGTCGACATCGACGAGGGGGCGCTCAAGCTGGCCAAGGCGAGGGATTCGGGGCTCGTCCTCGCAGACGGAGCTGGAATCAACTTCTTGTTTGGGATCTTGTTCCTCCTCCTCCTCTTCAGTG
>JBEKAG010000009.1:0-15724 GCA_050015955.1 Nitrososphaerales archaeon | reverse complement strand
CTTGGCAGTAGACACGGCGGTAGCCTTCGGTTCTGCGTCGATACTCTCGCTGTTGATTTTTGTCCTACTGGGCTCGTGGGGGCTCGACAGAATCTTCGAGAAGATCCCGCCGAGGTACAACGCCGCGCTCGTTGGCTTCGTGGTGGCCGCAGTCGGAGCATACATTTTGTTGTTTGGATGACTGCGAACGGTCTAAGCCTTGGGAAAAGACTCACCCGGAACGTGGGGGTCGAGGATATATCTCAACAGGACTTCGTGGTTTAGGACGAGAGTTTGACAAGAATCACCGTATTCGGAGCGACGGGTGGCACGGGCAAGCAACTTGTGAAGCAGGCGCTCGCAGCAGGATACGAGGTTGTCGCTTATGCGCGTGACTCATCAAAGCTCAACATCAGTCATGAGCACCTGACGGTTGTTCCGGGTGAATTGTCTAATCAGACATTGATTGAAAATGCAATACGAGGTGCTGATGCAGTGCTTAGCGCATTGGGACCACATGGACGCTCAAGGAACAAACCGATAACGCAGGGGATGCAGAACATCATTGCATCTATGAAGCAGCAGGGCGTGCACAGACTAATCGTAACCTCAACCCTGAGCGCCAAGGACCCAAACGACAAGCCTGACCTCCGAACCAAAGTCATGGTCAACCTTGTCAAGATCATAATGCATGCGGCTTACGAAGACATAGTCAGCGCCGCCGAAATGGTACGCGCATCCGGCCTTGACTGGACAATCGTGCGCTTGGCACTGCTCAACAACAAGCCGAAAACTGGTACAGTCAAAGCAGGCTACGTAGGAGGAGGAGAGGTTGGGACAGGAATTTCTCGAGAAGACATTGCCGACTTCGTGCTCAAACAAGTGCAGGACACGAAGTATCTACAGGAAGCACCAGTCATTAGTAACTAAGCGCGCGTGTGCCGCGGGCTGAACCCACATGGGTGCAGCCCCAGGCCAGGCTACCTAACGCCTGCTTCACTTGTCCCACCTCTCAACCTGGAAGGCGGGATTCGAATCAGTGAACAAGCTCAGCGTCGGGCCATCGAGGACTGGGTCAACTGCGCGCCGTCGTACTATTCATGCTGCAGACGAAGCGAACTCCTGAACTGCAGCCCGAATGCAACGAGCGCTCCGGCACATACGATGCTACACAGGGCGAACAACGACGCAAACCCGAGCTGCATGGAGACGAATCCACCAAGGAAGCCGCCCCCCGCAGAACCTAGCCCAATGAGCGCCCCGTAGAACCCCGCCTGGCCATCTAGCGCAGTCTCCAGAAAGGCGAACATGCTCGATATGTCAAAGAGCGTCCAGAGCGCCTCCAACAAAGCTAGTATCGCCGCGCCCAGCGCCAATCCGGGAGCCGCGCCAAGGGCTGTCAGGAGCAAGAGCGGGATTACTACCATCCTCGCTCCCGAAGACAGCACCAGGCTCTTCCCGGCGCTGAGAGCCAGACGACCCACAAGCGGATAACAGAGGGTTCCCGCAAGTGAACCCCCGAAGAAGAGGAGGAACACTGCTGACGAAGAATAGATCTGGAGGAAGTACGCCGGAAGGGGAGAGAAAAGCGTGGCCCCTCCCAGGGAGAAGGCAAAGATTCCGACCATGAGGAATTTCGTCGAGGGGTTCAGTTGGCCCAAGATTCTCATGGAGGCATGGCCTTGGGGTGGCCTCCCTGAATACCCAACGAGATTCGAGATGGCGACTAGAGCAGAGGTGGAGCGCTCCAGCCTCACAAGCTTCCTTTGAATCATGAAGCCTGGCTCTCGAGCTAGCACTCCCGAAGCCATCGCTGAGAGCATGCAGAGCACACCGCACATAAGGAATAGCTGCGCGAAACCCATGCTTGTCACCGTCGCAACACCGATCCCCATCCCCAAGGTTTCGCCCAATCCGCTGAGGAATTGCATGTTCGCCAGCCCTCGCCGCCAACCTTCTCGTTGCTCGGACTCGACCGTGAGCAGCTGGCGAGCAGGAAGAGTCGCCGAGAATAGAATCGACTTCAGAGAAACCAGAGCGATGAGCTGGGATACGCTCCCAACGTACGGGATCGATATGAAGGAGAATCCCATTCCCATGAAGCCGAGAACAAGGAATGGTTTGCACCTTCCGGTGCCGTCTATCAGCCATCCCCACAGCATCTGCGAGGGAATCAGGGCTAGGGCCGAGACCCCAGCGACGATGCCGACGTCTAGAAGGCCTCCGTGCAGGTCAGAGAGGAGAAAGAACAGCACGAGTATACTTGAAAGTCCGTTGGCGACCGCCTGAGGGATCAGACTGTACTTCCAGAGACTGCCAGAGGGAGGGAACACTAGCTTCCGCTAAAGAACAGCAAAGAATAGAGACCGAATCTAAAACAATTGTCCCACACGTGAAGACAGCGACACCGACTCGCGCAATCCCACCGGGCCCACGTGATTCTTTCTAGTTTGGTAAGCTGACTGTGGCCACGGTGACGAATAAGGTGATGTCACTGACCATGACTTCACTCTGCGAGATTGTGTACAGGTAGTCGCCGATAATCACGCTCCTGTCGACCACTAGGCTGCTGTTGGGCGAGTCGCCGTAGTTCTGACCAGGAGGATACTGAGAGACCGTGCCGAGGATTGTGAAACCGGTTGGTGTGATTTTGATGACGTAGACCCCCTGCCAGACTGGGTCTCCGTAGGGCGGGTAACCCCCAGAGTATTGCTGGTTTCCGCTGACTTTGGCCAGCAGGACGGGTACAACGGTGATGTTCCTCGAAGAGTCGAAGGTGAATGCCAGATGGTCGGTGAGCACTGGTGAGTCTGTCCCGCGGTCGCCTATGAGCAACTTGTCTATCTGGATCGAAGTCCCGTTGTCGAAGACCCTGAAGAGCGAGAGCTTCAGCCCGAGGTAGAAGGTGTAGTTGCCCTCAGAGGCGGGGACGGCGTCCTTCCCGACGCCAATCAGATAGCCGCCTGAGAGCGGGTGGAGATAGTCAGAATAGCCGTTGACCTTGAGCGCACTGAGGATGACCGGGTGGGTCACGTCCTTGAATGAGATTGCGAAGAGTGGGTCGACCTGCACGAAGGTGACAACGAAACCCATCTCACCGACGAAACGCACAGCGTAGATGTTCTCGCCGGGTGCGATGTTCCTCAGCGCCGAGATCTGGGTCATGTTCGAGCCTAGCACATAGACGTCGTCACTTCGTGTGTAGACGCCTCCTATGTTGGCGAAGCGGCTGGTAGCTACTCGGAAGTAGATGCCGTATTCGTCGAGTGAGAACTGGTTAAGGACAGTCCCAGGGACCGTTCCCGCGGCTTCTACTGCCACAGTGCCGTTCGAGTAGGACGCCCGGACGATGGTGCTGTTCTGACCGTTCTCGACGACGCTTGAGGAGATCACGCCTCCGGTGTAGATGTCTCCTGGGATGTTGTCAGCGTAGTACTCCTCAAAGTTGGTGTAGACCACGTAGATGTCTGAAGCCGAGACGTAGATCGTCGATGACGGACCAGTTAGGACAGAAAGGGTGCCGGTCTTCCCAGTGGACATGCTCATGCTGACTATGATTGTGTAGTAGCTGATTTGGCTTCTGTTAGGGGTGTAGTAGACTGAAGTGGGCGGGAGGGTCGTCTTGGTGCCGTTCTCGCTGACGCCCGGGATGACTCCCGTCGCGTTGCCGTCACTGTACTGGTAAGAGGGCTGCTGGATCACTGCGTAGGCGTACCCTCCGGCAAGGCGGGCAGCGACGTAACTTCCGGGGACGCTCATGTTCTCCAACAGCATGGGCGAGGAGAGGTTGGTGACGTCGTAGAGCAACAAGTCGATGCTTCCGCCGCCATAATATGTGGGCGTAGAGTAGATCGGGCCACTCACAAGATCGAGGGCAGAAGATCTTTCATTGATCACCAGGAGACGGTCCTGCGCTATCTCTATGCCGATTACGTTACCGCTCGGAAAGGCAATCGTGGAAAGGGTCGAAGCCGAGATAGGGGGGTAAGCATCGATGATGGCCACTGCCTTGCCGGTCGATACGAACAGGTGCGTCCCATCTGTCTTGACTTTGTCAGGCTCGTCGACTCCCTGGACTTGAACGTTGGTGCCCGTGAAGGTCACGGTAGAGGCAGAGGCGAGCGAGTTCGTGGTCGCCGGAGCAAACTCTGCGTTCCGCGCCTCCATTCCGAAGGCAGGGCCGCCGAAGAAAGTCCCTGTCCTACTGTAGTACTGGGCGCTCTTGGCGTTCGCCATTATGAAGTTCTGGAGCTGAGTGTAGCTCTGAAAGGAGCCGAGGCCTTCAGGCAATGCGACAGGGGTCGAGCTTCCGGGTACGATTGTGTTGGTCATCGTCGAGTAATAGACCACGGCAACCCATGCTGCCATCGTGATAACTCCTAGAGTGAAGAGTGCTGCCTTCTTGCTCCCGAACCCGGTCTTCGACGCCGACTGCATAGGGAGAGGGTGGGGAGGCAGGGGATTAAAGGCCAGGGCACAGAACGTGGTGTTCTGGGTCTGCGAACACCACGAAGCGAAGCCGTGGCCAGCGTTGCGCTGATGGCTTCCGATGGGTGGTTGTGGATTCTCCCTCTATCCAACATGTGGATAGGCCCTGTTTCGGATGCTACAGTCGGGGATATCGGAAGATAGCCGGAGTATAATGTGGGAGGATACCCCGGACAACAGCAGAGGATGGTGGGGGATAGTGCCGGGTAATAATGAAGAATAGAGGGGAACAACTGGAAAAACTGCGCGTCGAGGGGTTACCCCTAATGGCAGCATATGCAGGCGGAAGGTAGGCGGTGACAGCCTGTCGACAGCTATACCTGTCGATGCCTGTTGTGCTGGCTTCCGTTGGCTAAGGCTCCACACTTGACTCCCTGCACTGCTCTAGGGTTATCCTTTCCATGCCCCTGGACTATCCCTCACTATCCTCAGATGTCATCCGGGTGTACTTCGGCGCGCGCGCCCAAAGCGCTAACAGGTTAGGCATAAGATGTATCAAGAATCGACATTCGGCGAATCCTAGGAAATGGTGTGTCATGATGAGAGAGGTGCGCTTCCACGGGAGAGGCGGCCAGGGTGTGGTATCTGCCGCGCAGATGATAGCAGACGCCGCGGTCGCTGAAGGAAAGTATGTCCAGGCGTTTCCGGAGTTCGGTGCCGAGCGGTCGGGGGCGCCAATTGCAGCCTATGCCCGCCTAAGCGACGGACCGATTGAGATACACTCGTTCATCCGGAACCCCGACGTTGTGGTAGTGGTCGACAGGTCGATGGCGCACCTCAAGAGCACGACCTCCGGCCTTGCTCCCGACGGGTATTTCATCTGCAATTTCGAAGGCACTGCAGAAGAACTCCGCGCCAAGCTGAGTCTCGACCCATCTGTGCGGGTCATCCCGCTCGACGCGACGGGCATTGCTATGAAGTGTCTGGGGAAGGACTTCCCAAACACGCCGATGCTGGGCGCCCTCGTGAGGGCCACAAGCCTTGTGGGCTTCGAGTCCCTCGCCAAGGTGCTTGGAGAGAGGTTCAAGGGGACCGTGCGGGCGGGAAACGAGGAGGCCCTGAAGCTTGGGTACGAAGGAGTAAAGGCCGAATGAGCTGGAGGGAGCTCGAGCAGGCCGCAGTAGTGAAGGGTGGGACCTCCTCGGCCTACGTGGTGTCAGGCTGGAGAGTCAAGCGACCAGTGATTAACGAGGCGAAGTGCACCAACTGCCTGATTTGCTGGGTCTACTGTCCCGAGCCGGCCATTTTGAGGCACGAGGGAGCGAAGGTCACGATAGACTACGACCACTGCAAGGGGTGTGGAATCTGCGAGGCCGAGTGCCCTCTGAGGGCGATCACCATGGTGAGGGAACCTTGATTCAGGCGGAGACGGCCAGGGTGGCCGCGCTGCAGGGTGACGAGGCTGTTGCCGAGGCCGTTCGGCAGTGCGACGTCGATGTGGTCGCAGCCTATCCGATAACGCCTCAGACGATCATCGTAGAGAGGCTCGCTGAGTACGTGGCGGAGGGCAAGTTCAAGGGCGAGTTCATTCCAGTCGAGTCAGAGCACAGCGCCCTTTCGGCGTGCGTCGGTGCTGCGGCAACAGGAGCCCGTGTCTTCACTGCCACGTCTAGTCAGGGACTGGCCTACATGCACGAGATGCTGTACAACGCGTCTGGGATGAGACTCCCGATTGTGATGGCCGTTGCCAATAGGGCCTTGAGTGCCCCCTTGGTCCTAAACGCCGACCATAGCGACATGATGGGTTCTAGGGACTCGGGATGGATCCAGGTCTACGCGGAGAACGTGGAAGAAATCTACGACAGGACGATACAACTGTTCCGGCTGTCCGAGGACCCACGGGTGATGCTTCCGTCGACGATAAATTTCGAGGGGTTCATCCTCTCTCACGACAAGGAGAGGGTACACCTGCTGGAGGACGAACCTATCAGGAACTTCTTAGGAAGGCCTACGACGAAGCATCTCTTGGACCCGAAGGAGCCGTTCACCTTCGGCGCCATCGCTACCCCGGACACCTACTACGAATTCAGGATGCAGCAGGCCGAGGCAATGAAGAACGCCCTGGCGGTCTTTCATGAGACGGAGAGTGAGTTCGAGGCTTTCAGCGGAAGGAAGTACGGAGCGGTCGATGCCTACAACACCGAAAGGGCCGACCTCGTCGTGGTCGTGAACGGCTGCACCGCCGGGACGATGAGGGCGGCGGCCAGAAGCCTGAACGCCAGTGGCGAGAACGTGGGGGTACTGGCAATCAAACTCTACAGGCCCTTTCCGGCGGAGGAGGTCACCTCGCACCTGAGAAGCTCGAAATGTGTGCTAACCATGGACAGGAGCATCAGCCTGGGAGCCCCATCAAGCCCAGTTGCGGAGGACGTCAAGTCTGTCCTGAAGGACAAAGGGATGAGCCAACCGGTGATGAGCCTGGTCTACGGGATTGGCGGAAGAGACGTAACCATCGAGGATGCGAAGAAGATATTCGGCCTTGCCAAGGATGAGACTTCGTTCGGCGGGGCCTCGATGATGTACGGGGTGAAGGGCTAGATGTACGAACAGGTCAAGGGCCTGAAGGAGCTGCCGACCGAAGAACCTCTTTCTCCTGGGCATAGGCTGTGCCCCGGCTGCGGAGCCTCCCTCGTTGTGAGGCAGGTGCTTCTCGCGGCTCCGAAGGACACCATAGTGGCCAATGCAACCGGTTGCCTTGAAGTGTCTACGGCTCTGTACCCGTACTCGGCCTGGAACAGGCCCTGGATTCATTCGGCGTTCGAGAACGCCGCAGCCGTGGCGTCTGGTATCGAGTCTGGATTCAAGGCCATGGCCAGGCGGGGCGAAGCCGAAGAGCACCCTGTCGTGGTGTTCGGAGGCGACGGCGGGACTTACGACATAGGATTCCAGGCACTTTCCGGCGCGATTGAAAGAGGCCATAGGTTCCTGTATGTGTGTTACGACAACGAGGCCTACATGAATACTGGAATACAGAGGTCTGGGGGGACCCCGAGGGGGGCGTGGACGACCACCACCCAGGTGGGTTCCGCCCGGGCAGGGAAGATAGAGACCAAGAAGGACCTTATGTCGATAGTTGTGGCCCACGGCGTCCCCTATGCTGCCACAGCCTCAGTTTCCCACTGGCGAGACTTGATGAACAAGGTCAGGAAGGCGCTTTCAAAGAACGGCCCGACCTTCATGAATGTGATGGCCCCCTGCACCAGAGGCTGGCGGTTCGACTCCGCCAAGACGGTTAACATGTCAAAGTTGGCGGTCGAGACTAGGTTCTTCCCGCTGTACGAGGTCGAAGGGGGAGTCTACAGAATCACTGTGCCAGTGACAAGTCCGAAGCCCGTTGAGGAGTACCTAAAAGCACAGGGTCGGTACTCTCACCTGTTCCGTTCTCAGAACGCCTCTGAGCTGGAAGCTGTCAAGAAGGATGTAGAAGAAAACTACAGGCGTCTTGAGAAGTTGTCGCAGCTGACGAGCCAGCTTCACGAACCTGGAGCTCGCTGAACCGTTCTCGAACGAAGTTCATCCTGACCCGAAACGATCCCTTGGGGACGTTCGCATTTGAAAGGCATCCCTCAAATGGAACGGCGTTACGTCCATAGGGGATTTGCAGAAGGAAAGGGTCGAATAACCACGCACACTCCTCGAGGCGCCTAGTGTGCCAACTCCCAATCCATGCGTCCCGAGTGTGATAGACCCGTTCGCGCGCGGCTTTCTTGGGTGCAGCTCCGGCTCTGAAGCTCGCTCTCTCGGGAATCCTTAATGGCAACCTACGCTGTCTTGGTTACGAAGATGTCCCTTTCGGCGAGGCTCACGAAACCATTAGGCAAAGAAGCGGAGCTCTATCGCAATCTGCCGAGCGGCAGGGTTCAATGCACCGCGTGCGCGAGGAAATGCCAGATTGGGGAGGGCCAGGTCGGCTTCTGCGGCGTGAGAGGGGTCGTCGGGGGAAGGTTGTACCTCCTCGTTTACGGCAAAGTGATAGCAGGGCACATCGACCCAATCGAGAAGAAGCCGGTCGTCCATTACGGCCAGGTTCAAAGGTCTTCTCTATTGCGACGAGCGGATGCTCATGGGCCTGTTCCTACTGCCAGAACAGCGATATCAGTCAGCTACGGAAGATCGAGGGCACTGAAGCTGCGCCTGACGAGATCGTCGACAACGCAGTCGCCCATGGCTGCGAGGGGATAGCTTACACATACAACCAGCCCACGGTATTCATGGAGTATGCGCGTGACGTCGGGGTGCTGGCGCGGTCAAAGGGCCTCTTCAACATCTTCGTCTCCAACGGATATGACACGCCGGAGACCGTCAGGCTGATGAGAGAGTTCTTGGACTGCGTGACCGTCGACTTCAAAGGAAGCGGTGAGACCAGTTTTGCGAGAAAGTACATCGCGATCCCGAATGCAGACCCGATCTTTCAGAGCCTACTCGAGATCAAGGATCACACAAAGGTGCGCATCGAGATAACCGACTTGATTGTTCCACGCGTTGGAGAATCGCTTGAGGCTGCGGAGAAGCTCTGCAGATGGGTCTACGACAACCTCGGTCAGGATACCCCGGTCCACTTCCTGCGGTTCCACCCCGACTACAAGATGACAGACTTCCCGCCGACACCGGTGAAGGTCCTTGAGAAGCATCACCTGGTAGGAAAAAAAGCCGGCCTCAACTACGTCTACATCGGAAACGTTCCGGGCCACTCGGCCGAAAGCACCTACTGTCCGGGCTGCGGGAAGGTCCTGATTGGACGGTACGGCTATTGGATCCTCGAATACAACCTAGACGAAAGGAGCAGATGCAACTCCTGCGGCTACAAGACGCCCATAGTCGGTCCCCTGAGCCCGTCGTACAAGGAAAACAGGTTCGTCTCGGTGATTAGCTAACCGTCTGCGCTTCAAGCTTGTGCTTGACGAACCTCTCCGCGTCCAAGAGCGCCTTGCAGCCGTCGGCGGCCGCCGTTATCGCCTGCCTGTACCGGAAATCATGGACGTCTCCTGCCACGAAGACCCCGGGAACGCTGCTCTCGGTCCCGTTCCTGACTGTAATGTACCCCCTCTCGTCAAGCTCGACATGCTCCTTGAAGATCCCCGTGTTTGGGTCGTAACCTATCGCGACGAAGAGGCCGTCAACCTCCAACTCGCCTTCCTGCCCCGTCTTCAGGTTCTTCGTCCTGACCCCCGCCACGCGTTTCTCTCCAAGCACTTCCGTCACGATCGAGTTCCAAATGAAACTGATCTTGGGGTTCGAGGATGCTTCCTTCTTCAGCGCTGCGCTCGCCCTCAGTTCGTCCCGTCTGTGAATCACCTGTACTAAGCTCGCGAACTTCGCTAGGAACGTGGCTTCCTCCATCGCTGTGTCGCCTCCGCCCACTACTGCGACCTTCTTCCCCCTGAAGAAGAAGCCGTCGCAGACCGCACAGTTAGAGACTCCCTTGCCCATCAACCGCATCTCGGATTCGAGGTTGAGCCGTCTCGGGTTCGCCCCTGCGGCGATTATCACTGACAGGGCACGGGCGACCGCGTTGTTGCTCTGTATCTCAAAGGGATAGATGCTGAAGTTGACTCTCACGACATCCTCCTGAATCAGCTTGGCCCCAAGCCTTTCAGCCTGGGACTTCATCCTCATTATCAGGTCAGGCCCCATCACTGGGTCCGGGAATCCCGGGAAGTTCTCCACGTCGCTCGTCAGCATCAGCTGACCGCCGTACTT
Source organism: Nitrososphaerales archaeon (assembly GCA_050015955.1). Classification (GTDB taxonomy): domain Archaea; phylum Thermoproteota; class Nitrososphaeria; order Nitrososphaerales; family Gagatemarchaeaceae; genus UBA183. The sequence goes on along the minus strand of JBEKAG010000009.1, from coordinate 5,557 downwards.
CGTTCCCATGTACACTACTGGGTCCAGGCCAGCTCTACAACCGTAGATAGCAGCCGTGAGCCCAGCAGGACCTGAGCCTATGATAACGAGCTTTGAGATGCCTGCGTACATCTACGCGCCTCAGGCCGCATCTCTGCCTCATAAATTTGCCTCCGCTTAGGGCACGTCCGCTACAACAACTTTGCTTCTCTCTGGACCGCGTGCAGCTCATCAGAAAGCTGGTTGAGCGCCCGCTCAAGTCTCTTCGAGTACTGGGGCAAGAGCCTGTCGAAGACCTCTTTCCTCATCCTCCTGGTGTAATACTGCTCGTATAGGTTGAGTTTGTCCTTGGTGGCCCTGTCTACCTCTCTCTCACTCGCGTGGATTTGATTCAACAGGTCGAAGAACTTCTGGGTTGTCGACTTCTGTTTGACTTCGTTGAGTCTCTGCAGGGCCCTGCTCCTGAAAGCGTCGAGACGCCCTCTGAGTTCGTCGAAGTACGCCCTGTCGAGCTCCTTGGGGTCTGCTGCGGCTACTTCGGGCCAGATCCCGTTGATTAGGCTCGTCTTCTCGTCGAATGCCTTGATCATGGCTGAGGCCCTCTCGGTCGACGACTCCTCTTCAGTCTCTTCCTCTTCGGTCATCCCGGTCCTTGAGACGTAGAGTCCTATCAGAAGGAGAACGAATATTGCGGAAGCTGCCGGCACGCCTTGGTCTACTGCCCAGCCTGCTGACAGGCCGTAGGTCATCGTGAAGCTCCTCGTCTCCCAGGGGGCAGGTTCAACTTTCGAGAAGCCCGAGGGAGGTCCCTGGACGACCTTGACACCGACCGGCGCAGAGAATCCAACGACATAAGAGTTCACGAATGCGGATATGGGAGAAGTCGTCGGCAGGTCCATTGTAATCCGACCCCCTGAGGCGCTGTAGTACTTCTGGGGCAGCGGATACTGGTAGGCCAGAGTGTAATTCGTTTTCGGATACATACTCGCGCCTATTGCAGCCGTGGAGAGGGCGATGCCATAGTTGCTGAGTGTGACGCTCGCCGGGTTCAGCAGGTGGGAAACAGTCCGCGGCAACACCGTGACTGTCCCGCTGGGTGACGTCAGGGGCGAGATGTACAATGTCGTCAACGCGGTCGTCCCGAGGTTCTCGAACGATATCTGGTCTGTGACCACTGGGTTCATGTTCGAGTCGACCGATATCGTCCTCTTCGCTTGGTAGACCACCAGCGGATGGAAGTCTTGTGCTGAGGCCTGTTTAATCACCTTCAGCTGCGTCAAGGCGGCCGGTGCTGTGACATTGCTCAGTGTGGCTGAATAGGTAGTGATAGTCCCGCTGAGACCAGCGGTGAGACCAGTCGGGGACGTTCCGAATTGGGTCGAAGCAGGCATCTTGATGGTCTCCTTGAGGCTGCCGACTGTCAGGTTCACAGAGGGTCTGACAAGCACCTGGACCTGCAGGCTCCCATTGTCGACCGTCGAGACTACGCCGTTGAGCAGTATTTTCAGCATGAAGCTGACATTGGCCCCCGTGGCCAGCGACTGCCCACCGAGGACTGCGTACGGACCTCCCGAAGTGATTCCTGAACCAAGCTTGAAGCCGCTGCCCGTGAGGTTGTATGAAGCCACTTCGGACGAGAGGTTGCCTAGTCCTATAGAGGCGTCAGGCACCGTGACTGGGGCAGTGTCCTTGTTGATGAACATGACAGTCTCGTTGACAATCGCGTACCCGTACCTGTTGAGAATGTACTGGCTGGTCACCTGCACTTGGGGAACTGCTTGGGCATGAGCCACCGGCTGCGCAGGCACAACCAACACTAGGAGTAGGATGAAGAGGGCAACAGAGACTGGTCGCTTCAAGCGAATACTCCCACGCCGCTATGTTCTTATTTTAAGCGTTTTTTGGGCAGCCCGAATGCAAGGAACTCGCTCGCACCATCCGCTACTCCCTAATCTCGACGAGGCCTTTCTATCGGTGATGCTGGCCAAGGTCGGCGCAGGTTCCATAGACGAGCTCTTTTCCGACATACCTCCGAAGATAAGGCTCAACCGAAAGCTGAGAATACCAGATGGGGGCACTGAATATGGCGTCCGGCGTGAGGTCCAGAGCAAGCTCGCCACCAACCGGACACCCCCGGGGGCGCTCTGCTTCCTGGGCGGCGGTGTCTGGCCCCACTATGTCCCTGCGGTCGTTGAGTCGATCACAGCAAGGCAAGAGTTCTACACAAGCTACACACCCTACCAGGCCGAGATCAGTCAGGGAATGCTGCAGGCGCTCTTTGAATACCAAAGCATGATGTGTGACATCCTCGGGATGGAGGCGTGCAACAGCTCGCTGTATGACTGGGCCTCAGCTGCGGGCGAGGCGGTCAGGATGGCGGCAAGAGTGACCGGCAGGAAGAGGGCCCTGATCGGCGCAAACATCGGCCCCCAGAGGCGCGCGGTCATCCAGACCTACGTGGAGCCAGCAGGAATCGAACTTGAATCGGTGAGGTTCGACACATCGAAAGGAACATTGGATACGGCAGACCTCAGAGCCAAGGGTTCCGACGGCGTGGCCTGTCTCTACCTTGAGAATCCGAACTACTTCGGCGTCATTGAAGATGGGGTGGAAGAACTCGTCTCATCGATTCACGCGGCTGGGGGGCTGGCGGTCGCCGGAGTCGACCCCATCTCTCTCTCTCTTATCAAGGAACCAGGGGCCTACGGCGCCGACATCGTGGTAGGTGAGGGACAGCCACTCGGCATTCCGATGAACTATGGTGGACCCCACCTCGGGATCTTCGCGGTCAAAGACATGAAACTGGCGAGGAGCATGCCAGGACGGTTGATTGGAATCACCACCCCAGTCGGAGGCCCTGACCAGAGGGCCTTCACCATGGTCCTCCAGGCGAGAGAGCAGCACATTCGACGGGAGGCCGCGACCTCGAACGTCTGCACGAACCAGGCCTTGATGGCGATAGCGGCCGCGAGCTACCTCTCGCTCCTGGGTAAAGAAGGGTTCCGTAGGCTGGGAGAGACGATAATATCGAACTCGCACTTTGCCGCCAACAAGCTTTCGCGGGTCAAGGGAGTCTCATCACCTCACTTCACCGGCTCATACTTCAAGGAGTTCGTCGTCTCTTACAGCAAGGCGAAGGCAGCATCGGTCTTCCAGCGAATGGCGAAATCTGACGTGCTGGGCGGATACCCGATCGACGCAAGCTTCGGACTCGGCGTCGAGGCCGCATCGTTCTGCGTGACCGAAGTCCACACCCGAGCCGACATCGAGCGCCTCGCGGCTGCCTTGGAGGAGGCCCTCTGACATGCCGCAGGGCTTCCGACAGGCTCGCTGGGACGAGCCCCTCCTGAACGAGCTGAGCAGACCCGGGAGGATAGGGATGCTCCCACCCTCAGACCCGAGCATCGAGAAGGAAGTTCCCGACCCGGCCCGCCTTGTGCCGGCATCCATGAGGCGTGAATCTCTCAAGCTTCCAGAGCTCTCCGAGCTGCAGGTCTTGAGGCACTTCAACCGCCTTTCCCAGATGAATTTCTCAGTTGAGCTCGGGATGTATCCCCTCGGAAGCTGCACGATGAAGTACAACCCGAAGGTTTCCGAGATGCTCAGTTCTGTCGACTCGATTAAGCAAGCCCATCCGCTCCAGCCGCAGGAGACGGTCCAGGGCCTCCTTTCGATACTGTACGACCTGGAGCGCATCCTCAGCGAGATTACCGGGATGTCAAGGTTCTCACTATCAACGGCTGCAGGGGCGCAAGGCGAGTTCGCGGGCGTCCTGATGATCAGGAAGTACCTGAGAGAACACGATGGAGTACGCAGGGATGAAATCATCGTGCCCGACTCAGCCCACGGCACCAATCCTGCGAGCGCCTCGATGGCCGGGTTCAAGGTGGTCAAGGTTCCGTCTGACTCCAGCGGGCAGGTCCGGGCGAAGGCGGTCCAGCAGTTGGTCTCCGGAAGGACCGCGGGTATGATGCTCACTGTCCCCAACACACTAGGACTCTTCGAGAGCGAGGTGGCGGAGGTGTCCGAGACCGTCCACAACGCAGGAGGCCTAATGTACTATGACGGCGCCAACATGAACGCCCTTCTTGGTAGGGCACGACCGGGCGACATGGGGTTCGATGTCGTACATCTGAACCTGCACAAGACCTTCGCGACTCCTCATGGGGGCGGAGGTCCAGGAGCCGGCCCAGTAGGCGCTACCGCGAAACTCGCCGAGTATCTTCCGGTCCCCGTCATGTCGCACGAAGCAGGCAGGTATTCGCTCGACTATGACTTGAAGCATTCAATCGGTCCGCTCAAGGGCTTCGTGGGGAACTCCGCCATTCTGCTCCGGGCTTACGTGTACATCCGCCTTCTGGGGTCTTCAGGCCTCTCCAACGTCTCATCTCTCGCTGTCCTTGCTGCGAACTATCTCTGGAAGAGTCTCGACCCTGATGCATTCCAAGTTTCACACGGGGCAGACCTTCGCAGGAAACACGAGGTGGTCGTCTCTGCCAAGAGCGAACTGCCAGGGAGTGCGCTCAAAGTGGCGAAGGCGATCCTTGACTGCGGCATGCACGCGCCGACGGTCTACTTCCCGCTGATCGTCAGCGAGGCGCTGATGATTGAGCCAACAGAGTCCGAGCCGATGGAAATACTGGACGAATACGCAGAGTCGATGAACAAGATCTACAGGTCGCTGAGTAACGGAACCCTCGGTGAAGTGCCGAAGAACACCAGCGTCAGCAAAGTGGACGAGGTGAAAGCGTCGCATCCGCTGACGCTAAAGGTTCGTTGGTGAGGCCAAAGGTCATATATCCTGTCATAGCTCGCGAGGCGCCAACGTGGATAGCGACCTGGAGAAGCGCGTTTCAGAGAGTCTGAAAGATCTAGTCGATGAGGAGACGACTAGGAAGTTCGGCGAGCTCAACATCGTAACCGAAGTTTCTGAAATCGCCAAGGGGTCGGTAAGGGTCAGGTTCCAACCACTTTCAGCCTACAGCCCTCTCGCCGTCGACACGGGCAGGAGCATCAGAGATGCGGCACTTGCCGTGGAAGGAGTAAAGACCGTGCGCGTGGAGTGCGGCGGGCACATGATGGACGAGCTCGTCAACAAGATCGTCAACAAGGACGAAATCAAACGAAAGGCCACGAAGTAGGGTTATCGCGCGCCACGGGGGCGGAGTAAAACAAAGTTGGACGAAGGGTCAACTATATTGACTCATGGGTTTGTAAATCAACTGGCTCAAACAGCGCCTGCGCCCCAGAGATGTTCACGAATGATTCTGCTGAAATCACTGCCGTCGGAATAGGGAGTGCAGGTAGCAGGATTGTCTCCCTGCTGAGCAGGCGGTCCCTACTCGTCGATAGATTCGCGTATGTGTCATGCGACAAGGACGACCTTTCGAACGCTGGGACGGGCGAGAAGATCTTCATCGAGTCGCCCGTCGACCAGAAGTTGACGCCGGCGATGGTTCGGGGCCTTGCCCTCGGGTCTTGCTCGAGGATTAGGAACGCCGCCGAGGGATCCAAGGTGGTATTCGTCGTGGCCGGGCTGGGAGGCGCCACCGGGAGCGGCCTCTCGCCGCTCGTGGCT
>JBEKAG010000008.1:0-16938 GCA_050015955.1 Nitrososphaerales archaeon | reverse complement strand
CTTCGGGGTTTTGCTCGTCTTCCAGGGGCTCAAGGACTGGCAGCTGGCCTTGAGCCTGGGCCTCTTGGTCTCGCTCGTTAACGACCTGGGTTACTACTTTTCGGGTGACCTGCTGTTCGGGTTCCACAAGAAGCTCATACCGTGGCTGTTGGGGCAGTTGGGATTCCAAGGAGGCAAGATCCTCTTCACATTTCAGGGCGGAGTCTTCACGATTCCGGTGACCTCATACCTGATGGGCGCGTCGATCTACGCGAGGATAGCAGTAGTGGTGGCGGTGTTGTACCACTGGTGGAGGAGGCCGGCTGACCTCCCGGTGTAAGACTCGGGCGTTTGGCGCCTGAGGACCTGCGTTAAAAGCACGATTGGATGCAGAAGGGAGTGAGTTCTCCGGTCTGCGGCGAGTCATCCGAGGACGATGTGGTCGTAGGGCACGATCTGGGTGAGTTCCCTCTCCCTCTTCCTAAAATCGGGACAGACGGACGCAAGTCTTTTCTTGAACGCTGCGGAGTGGTTGAACTCGAGGAGGTGCGTGAGCTCATGGAAGACAACGTACTCCCTCAGCCTCTCCGGCAGGGCGATGAGCTGCCAGCTGAACGAGATCCTGCCTCCACGTGTGCAGTACCCCCACTTGCTAATCTCCCTGACGTCGACGCGGCTAGGCTTGACCCCCAACAAGGGAAGGGATTCGCGGACCTTTCTGACCACGTAGGCAGAGGTCTCCTTCAAGAACCATCGCCTGACCAGCTCCCTGACCCTGCGCCTGTCGCTGGTCCGGATTGTGACTTCGCCCGTAGTCGGGTTCGGGACAAGCTCTTCCTTCGCACCTTCGATATAGACGATTCGCAAGTACTTACCCCCGAACATCACCCTGTCTGAGCCCAGGATTCTATTGGCGTTCGCTGCACGGGCCAACTCGCGGTCTATCCATGAGAGCCTCTCCACGATCATCGCTTCGACGTCGACCTTGCTCCCCCGTGGCACCGAGACTTCGAGGGTCATGTCGGGCCTGAACCTGAAGTAGGTGTAGTGCCTGCTCGCCCCCCTGACCACCGAATACTCGATCCGGCGCGAACCGACGTCGAGATGGGGCAACCGGTTCGGCTCTGAGGTCGGTGTAGATTAGTCTTGGTTGGTTCGCTTGGAAAATGAAAGCCGCACCAGCACGCTCACTTCAAGAAGAGAGAACGGTAGCCTGTGGGCACCCTTCGGAGGGGATCCCACAACCCGGCTAAGAAAACGTATTACTCGAGAAGACCAGGGCGGTCTCCTGATGGCGAAGTGCTATTGTGGGTTCGAAAGCGAGACGGAGGACGAACTCAAGTCACATGTAATCAAGGTTCATGGAGCAAGGGACGGCGACTGGAAGGGGTGGGTGAGCAAGTGATTGGGTTTGTCTCTGCGACCGCACTTCACCTCATGTTCGGTAGGCCACATTCAGTCGGCAGACTGAGCAAGTCGCTTTAGCTTCATCTGCATACTTCGAACCTGGCGGCGCGCGCGCAAGTCGCAGACAATGAGGCCGACATTAAGGAGTTCATCAAGAAGTTCCAAAACCGGGCAGATGTCTATTCGAATTGTAGACCCGCTGGCACAGTGTCCCTGCGGCTCCGCCTGCGGGTCTCCGAGGTCGTTGAACTCTCTGGAAAGCTTAACCAAGACCGCGCCCAACGCCTAGGCATGAAGTATGTCACGCTCGGGACGACTGGCCTGAGAGTCTCAAGGTTGTGCATCGGATGCATGAGTTTTGGTGGACCGACGTCGAAAGGGTTCGAATGGTCCCTTGATTACGAAGACTCGAAGAAGGTCATCGACAAGGCCACGGAACTCGGCATCAACTTCTTCGACACTGCCGATGTCTATTCTAGCGGAAGGTCAGAGGAGATACTCGGTAAGGCGCTCGAGGGGAGGAGGGACGAGGTGGTGGTAGCCACCAAGGTCGGCCTTCCCACGGGCACAGGGCCAGGAGAGCGCGGGCTGGGCAGAAGGCACGTCCTCCACAACCTAAGGGAATCACTTCAGCACCTCAGGACAGACCGCATTGACCTGTACCAGATTCACCGCTGGGACTATGAGACGCCCATCGAGGACGTGCTCAGGACGCTTACGGAAGCCGTGAGAAAGAAGGGAGTTGTCGAGCACGTGGGAGCCTCGAGTATGTGGGCGTGGCAGCTTGCGAAAGCGCTCTGTGCCAGCGACAGACTACACCTGGTGAAGTTTGAGACGATGCAGAACCATTACAATCTGGCATACAGGGAAGAAGAGAGGGAGATGATCCCCCTGTGCAGAGAAGAGGGGATAGCGGTGATGCCCTGGAGTCCCCTGGCAAGGGGGTTCCTTGCCGGGAAGTACAAGAGGGACAGGAAGCCGACGAACATAAGGTACAGGAAGGATAACCTGATTCAAGAGAGGTTCTTCAGGCCTGAAGACTTCGACGTTCTGGAGAAGTTGGAGGAGGTCGCGAAAGAGCAGGGAGCCAAACCGGCGCAGATTGCCTTGGCCTGGCTCCTGGGGAAAAAGGACGTCAAGGCTCCTATAGTCGGTCCGACTCGCGTAGGGCAGCTGGAGGAGCTCGTGGAGGCCGTCGACATGAAACTGACGCAAGACCAGGTGGGAAGGCTCGAGGGACCGTACAAGCCCCACCCGGTGCTCGGACACCGTTAGACAGTGGGGCAACAGGTCGCCTGAGGGCATGATTGTCCCCGTGAAGGACACGGGACGCAGAATCTCCAAACTGTGAGCTTGTCATGCCATTCCTCCGAATGTTTCTCGCCAAAGCTTAAGTCTCGACCGCATGGAGACGGCTCGGCCTTGCCTCAGGACCTCATCCGATATACGGTTTCAATGCTCCGGGCGAAGGCGCATTGCTTTGATGTCAAGATTGAAATCCCGATCCCGGCAGGCAGACGTGCCGACGAGCTCCGGCTGGCGATGCCCGTCTGGACGCCAGGGCACTACGCGGTCGAAGACTTCGCACGCCACATCACGGAGGTGAAGGCCTTCGACGCAGGCAACGGCAGGGAGCTCAGGGCGACGAAGCTCGAAAAGAGTTTATGGTCAGTCGCACTCCAGGGCTCCGAGAAGCTTCGCGTCGAATACCCTGTCTACGCCTTCGCGTACAACGTCAATAGCAGTTACATCGACCACCTGCATGCACTAATCAACGGAGCCAGTGTGTTCCTCTACTCTGAGGACATGAAGGGAATGCCTGTGAGGCTCGTGTTGGCGCCTCTGCCCGAATGGAAGGTGGTCTCGACGGGGCTCCAGCGGATATCAGAATGGGAGTTTGCAGCACCGGATTACGACGTGCTCGTCGATTCGCCGCTCGAGATCGGGAACCAGGAGGTGCGCTCGTTCGACGTTGAAGGTGCCAAGTATGACGTCTCCGTCTTCGGGTCAGCGCCAATCGACCTCGAGAAGTTCATCGGCGACATCAAGGGGATCGTGGAACAAACCACGCCCATCTTTGGTCACGTACCGTACGATAGGTACGTCTTCTTGGTCAACTTCACGGACACGACTGGAGGAGGGCTAGAGCACCTGAACAGCACGATGTGTTTCTTGCCCCGTCTCAGGCTGGTCCCCAAAGAGGAGTACAACCTGTCGATGGGGCTGTATTCGCATGAGTTCCTTCACGCCTGGAACGTCAAGAGGTTGAGGCCCATCGGGCTCGGACCGTTCAACTACTCTGAGGAGACGTACACTAGGTCCCTGTGGATAGCGGAAGGCATCACGAGCTACTACGACGACCTAATCCTGAGACGGTCGGGCCTCTACTCCGTGGAGGAGTATCTCGACGCCTTCGTCACTAACGTCAACATACTGAAGTCCCTGCCGGGCAGTGGGTACCAGAGCGCCGAGGAGGCAAGCTTCGACACGTGGACGAAGTTCTACAAGCCGGACGAGAACTCGCCAAACGTCACTTCGTCCTATTACACGCAGGGAGCAGTCATAGGATGGATGTTGGACATGGCGATAAGGAGCAAGACCTCGGGCAGCAGAAGCCTCGACGATGGGCTGAGGAAGGTCTACAACGATGTCTTCTTGAAGGAGAACCGGGGCTACACTGACAAAGAGTTCGAGGCGGCTTGTTTCGAGTTAGGCGGCGCTGAGGTCAAAGAGATATTCGATGCCAGAGTGCGGGGAAGGAAGGACATCAATTATGATCGATATCTGGGGTACGTTGGTCTCAGGCTGAGTAGTAAAGAGGAGCGCGCAGAGGAGAGAGGTTTCCTTGGCGTGAAGCTGAAATCCGAGGGAGGCAGGACGACGGTCACCTCAGAACTGGCAGGCTCTCCTGCCGAAGCTATGGGGCTTGCTGTCAATGACGAGATTCTGGCAGCCGGTGGATTTAGGGTGGGGTCGGACAAGCTCTCGTTCTTCATTGGAACGATGAAGCCTGGCGAGAGCGTTAACCTCACTGTCGCGAGGAACGGGGTGTTGATGGAGCTGAGCGGGCAAGTCGGAAGGAGACCCGCCTTCGAGTACAGGATTCAACCCGTCACGGGCGCGACCGACGGCCAGAAGACCCTCTTCAAGGGCTGGATGCTCGCGGACTGGAAGGTTGAGCTCAAGTATCCCGAGTATCCGAAGTCACCCGATAGGAAACCGACGTTCGACTACGTGTGACTTTGTCATGAGCCAAGGTTCAACGTTTCTCCCGATCTCTGCCCAACGATAAAGGTAGCCTGCCCGGATGCTTTCTTGGAAGGGAGTGTTTTGAGTAACCTGATTCCCAAGACCGATGGGGCAGGCCCTCGGTCGATGGAAGGAAAGACGTGTGTCATCACGGGAGCGAGCGCCGGGATTGGGAAGGCGTCCGCGGAACAGCTGGCATCGATGGATGCCAGTGTGGTCATGGTCTGCCGCAGCCGAGGGAGAGGAGAACGGGCGAAGGCGGAGGTCGAGGTGAAGAGCGGAAGTAGGTCGGTCGAGCTGATGCTCGCAGACCTAGCATCGCTCGACTCCGTCCGGGCGTTCGCCCGGCAATTTGAAGAAAGCCACGGTTCTCTGCACGTGCTTCTAAACAACGCCGGGGTGGTGCGTCTTCGGCGTTCACTTACGGCCGACGGCTTCGAGACGACTTTCCAAGTCAACTACCTTGCGCCCTTCCTCCTGACCAACCTGCTGCTGCCGTTGCTGAAGAGGAGCGCGCCTTCCCGCATAGTCAACGTTTCCTCAGCCGCACACTATGGCAGCCACGTTGACCTGAATGACCTGCAGCTTGAGAGAGGCTACAGAGTGTTGCGAGCCTATTCCCAGTCGAAGCTCGCCCTGGTGCTTTTCACCTATGAACTTGCGAGAAGGCTGGATGGAACGGGCGTGACTGTGAACTGTCTGCACCCTGGAAATGTCGCGACGAACATATGGGGGAATGCACTTGGTCCAGCGTCCTTTCTCGGGAAGGTAACAAGGCTGTTCATGCTGAGCCCAGAGAAGGGCGCCAGGACGCAGGTCTACTTAGCCTCTTCTCCGGAGGTCCAAACAGTGAGCGGGGAATACTTCGAACCCGAAGGCAGGAAGAGATCTTCAACCGAATCGTATGACCAAGCTCTGGCCGAGAGGTTGTGGGATGCCAGCGCGGCGATGGTCGGCCTTAGCTGATTGGTGGCGCGTCACTTCCCAGCCTGGGTTGTTCTCTCCGAAGCGAAGTCGCTTATTGGTGAATGAGGCTCGTTACGCCTAGAGCGCACCCAGCAGAAGATATCCCAGCCCGAAGGAAAGCACGGGTACCACTGCCCAGAGGGAGACTGTCTCCAGCGCGAGCCTCCTGTTGAGCACAGTAATGCTCTTCGTGTAGGCGGCCCCAAGCATTCCTCCGAGGAGGCATTGGCTGATTGAGATAGGGATCGCGCGCTGAGTGCCGATCCAGACCACGACTGAACTCGCCAGAAACGCAGAGAAGACACCCTGCGGACTCAAGACGAGCATCTTGTCGCCTATCGTCCCGCTGACGCCTCCCCTCCCAAGAGTGGCAAGCCCGACGACCGCGACCAGGGTCAGGAGGAGCAAAGCCTCCAACTCCGGGGTTCCCTCGAGGACCCCGGACTGGGTGCTTCCGAAAATCATGCCGATGTTGTTTGCCCCCAGGGTGTAAGAGACCAGCAGCGCGCTGACGACCGTCCCCGTCCTGTTGAGCGAGTCTACGGTCAGGAGGGAGAAGCGCGTCATTAACCTAGTAGCCGACGAGTAAAGAGCGAATGTTATCGCCGCAGTCGCGACCGGTGCCAAGAACCAGAACGCAATCACCTCCTCTGATCGAGAGATGTTGACCTGGATGAAAGATGATAGCGTCGCCCCCAGGAACGCTCCCACCATGACAACGCTGAAAGAGACAGGCAGGCTCAAGAGCGTCAGCCCGAGCGTGAGGAAGACCGATACCAAGAGGGTGGCGAGCAGGACAGCTCCGGTGGTTGAGGGGGCGAGAGACCCGGCGAGACTGGTGGCCATCTTGGAGCCTTCCAGCAGGACGCCCATGAATAGACCAATGATGGATATGACGACCGCGGCCCTGAAGGATAGGGTCCCAGAGCCTCTGATGTTCCCGATGAGGAAGGAGCTGTTGTTCCAACCGAAGAGCAAGGCAAGCATCGCGGCGAGGCCGAGCAGGAGGCTATCCATACCCTTTGGCCACCAAGACGATGATCACGTCTCCTGCGTCCTCGGCGTTGTCCGCTATGTCGTCGGCCACGAAGATGAAGTCCCTGAGCTGGATGACAGTGACGGGATCCATCCCATCGCTGTTTGCGAAGAGCTGTTTCAGGAGGGCATCTTTACGAGAGTCCGCCCACTCTTCGAACTCTTCAACGCTGTGGACCTTGGAGAGGACCTCGGCTTTCCCCCCGTCGAAAGCGCGGACCAAGTCCGTCAAAGCCGCGACCGACGACTTCAGGTCATTCAAGAAGAGCTTCATGTTCTCGGAGCCTAGCATTACTCTGGCGTCCGTCCCGAGCCTCGAGTCGGAGGAGAGAAAACGAGCGGCATCCTTGGCGCTGTCGGCGATGTCGTCGATCTTCTCGAGGAGGTTCAGTATGTCTTCTCGGACTCCTCCGAAGAAGGCACCTTGGGCGACCTTGAGGCTCAGATCGCGGTGGATCGTGTCGGCCGCGGTCTCCCCCTCGAAGACGCCTCTTGCTAGTTCCTCGGCAGCGGCGGCGTCTCCTTTGCCGACCTTCTCGACGCTAAGCGCGAAGGAGTCCACAGTCTTGCTGACTATGGCGAGGTGCTCCAGTATCCCGTCGAAAATGGCCCGCTCTTTCTTGCCGACCGACAGGAAACCTAGGTCGACCAACTGAATATCTCATGAGAGAGACGTGCCTTAAACCTCTCTGCAGGAAGGGAAGAGCGAACGGCAGGGGAACGCGCAGCCCACAGCTGTCCATCCAGTGTCATGAGTTGTTATTGCCATCGTCCCTCTAGCTCGACGAAGCTCGTTAGTTCACCGGGCCTCTAGGCGGAAAGGTTGGCGCCCCGAGGTGAAGCTCTGGTTGGCGTCCATACATATTCCTCCTCACTGTTTGGTCAGGTAAGTTGTGTAGCGCATGATTAGAAGCGCGCGCTTTACGGCGGCAGACGCTCACATTGTAGGGAATAGACGTATTACGTAACGCTGCGACACGTGTTTGGTATGTCCGCGCAGGAGAGCATATCATGGTTGAAAGAGTATATGGTTGCTGTGAACTCGCAACTCGAGGAGTTGTTCCCCGCTCCCCACTCGACAACAATCGAGAGGGCTGTGGTCGACGCACTATCTGGCAGCGGCAAGCGGGTGAGGGCCACTCTGGCGCTACTTTGGTGCGAAGTGTTCTCGGGGGATTACAGACCTGCGATCCCACTAGCAGCAGCGTATGAGCTGGCTCATGCAAGCGCTCTTGTGCAGGACGATATCATAGATCACTCTGACATGAGGAGGGGAACGGAATCAGTAGTGGCCAAGTACGGCCTCTCAGATGCGATACTCGCATCAGATCTTCTGCTCTTCAATATTCCCAAGATGGTCGCAAAGTACGGCAATCTGGAGAGCGGCAGACTGGCAAGAATCTTCGACCTAGTTGGTGAGGCGTGCAGGGCGACCACCTGGGGAGAATTCCTCGACCTCGAAATTGCTCGGGGAAAGGGGGGGAGAGAGCAGGACTACGAGGAGATGATTAGACTGAAGACTTCGACTCTGCTCAGTGCGCCGTGCGCAAGCGGGGCAATAGTCGGCGGCGCTTCTGACGAACAATCATCGCTAGCCAGCAGATTCGGCGAAGCTCTTGGAATGGCGTACCAAGTCCAGGATGACACACTCGATCTGATTGGGGACGAGTTGGCGCTGGGCAAACCTGTCTTCACGGACTTGAGGGGAGGAAAGAAGAGTATTGTCCTGATTCACTGCGTAAATCACTGCTCGAGTGATGATAGGAGTTTCGTTTTGAGTCTCCTGAATCGATCGGGCTCGTACAGCAATGGCGAGATATCGAGGTTGAGGGGATTGATTAAGGAACACGGTTCTTTGGATTATGCCCGCGAGAGGGTGCTGCGTTATACTAGAGCGGCCAAAGATGCTCTTGGTTTGGTTCCAGAGAGTAGAGCGAGGTCTCTCCTTCTGGAACTAGCAGACTACCTTGCCACGAGATACTACTGAGAGTGAATCGAGGGGAAGGGCTCACGTCCCTTCTCGACCTGCTGGTGTATGATCCTGGAGAAGCCCACCACTACGCGAAATCTGATGCAGGCCTCGCTGCCTCGTGCTCCTCAGCGAGATAGGCTAACGGTGTCCTGATGGCGCTAAAAAGTGAAGGGAGCATCATCAGGTAGAGCAGCGGCCGAAAGTCTAGCAACAGGCCCGTCCCAGATGTGGAGAGCGCAAGCGTCCCCCCGTCCACAGCCGCGTAGATGTAGTAGGCTGACGCGATGTACGAGCCGGTCACAAAAGGAATTGAAACTCCCATCCCTTCGGTGAGGGCACCTAGAACCTGCAGCCCAGTGATTGTCGCGCCGAAGGCGTAGATAAATGTCGACGTGATTGTCAAGGGGCTTGAAGGCAGCGACTTGGAAATGAGGCCGAAGATGAGCAAAGGTATGATCAGCCAGAGGGTCGCATTGAGGACCAGTTGCATGATGGCACGAGAAATCCGTCTCTTCCACGTGACACGTCGCTCTTCGAACAACTCTAGCCTCCTCCCTTTGCTATGAGAGATCCTAGGTCGACAGCCGCGGCAATTGAAGCGAAAGGCTCCAGGGCGACTTCAACCTGCCCATCGACGCGCAGACTTCCCGCGCCAGATTGTGTGTAATTCTCCACGGTCATCACGAAGCGTAGTGTCTGGGATTGTCCCGGTAGGACTGTAATCGAGGGCGAGGTGCAGACTATCCCGCTACCTTCCGGGGGGAGGCAGGTCAGGGAAAGAGTGATCGGGTAGAGGCCCTTGTTCGCCAAGGTCACGTTTAGGTAGACGAGTGCGGCCGAGCCCTGGATGACTGTCTTCGCAGTGATTGCGGAGGTCGGTGCGCTGCCTCCCACGGTGTTGAGGACATTCGACACGTCCGCGTAGGCCGTGTATCCGACCGTAGAGAAGGTGACAAGCGACACCAATGTGATGACAAGCGCCACGGCTCGGAGCGAGCTGGCCATAATCGAAGGTTCGCGCTTCAAGGGCCCTTGGTTTCTGGTTCCGGCTGCTGGGTCACGATTCCCACCCCCTTGTCAACCTTGAAGGTGACGATGCCCACCCCTCTCTCGACCTTTTCGAAGTCTAGACCTCTCAGCATCAGCAGGGAGCCGACCCAGCCCATGATCCCCAGGAAGAGCGCCTGCATTGCTGCGAAGAGTAGGGTCCCCATCGACCCTGAGAGGTCGCTTGTTGGTGTCGCGCTCCGGTAGGTCTGGAAGACGAAGAACCCCATCGTAAAAGTGAAGAGCAGCAGGACGAGTCCGATGACAGCCGAGCCCAGGCCCAGCACCCGTGTTGCGTGCACGGCGCAGAATGAGAGTCGAGTCGATATTTAACGGTAAGCCGGTCCGATTCGAACTGTGGCGGAGAACGAAATACTATACCATTCGGGAGCATGACGAGAACTGGATAGAGGACGACCTACTCCGAGTCGAAATCTTACGCTGAATCATAGGTGGGCTAGATTAACGCAAGCTCGACTTCCGCGGGTTCTGAGAACCGCCTACGCAGCCTTGTTGTCGGCCTTGGCGGCCGGTTTTGAAATCCTGACCTTGTCCATCTCCATGCCCTCCCAGACTGAGGTGTATCCCAGGACATCCAGCACCTTCTGCCCGTCCTCTTCCTTCACGCCTAGAGCTGCGATTATCCCGAGAGCATCGGGAAGCTTCTCGACCCCGGCTAGCTTCCCATCAATTTCGTCGAGCCTCCTCTTCGAGATGAAGAGGTCGCCGACCTTCGAATACCCCTCGGGTTCAAAGTACTGCAGAGCCAGCCTGACCGTCTCCACCGAGACGCCCCTAGCCCCGGCAATCTCATCCATGCTTACAACGTCCCCATTCAGCGTGACGGCATCCCTCCTGAACTCTTCCGCTTGCCCCGTAAGGACTGAGGCTTCCCTTTCCTTCAGATGGTCGATGATGGGCTTCAATGGCACGTCCTTCCTGTAGTAGATTACCAGCGCCCTGCCTTTCAGCTTCTCAAGCTTCGAACAGGCAAGGCTTTCGTCTGCGGCTATGATCATGTCCACGCCGGCAATCGAATTCAACTTGCTCATCTTCCTCTCAAGGTATTCCGGAGTCCAGAAGCCAACCACCTCAAGATAGACCTTCACGCCGTGCTTCTCGAAGCCGAAGTCGGGTATGAGCACGTGTGTGCCCGCCAAGAGTGGCTCGGGCTCCCTCCTCAGCGTCCATCCGGAGCCGTACGAGTTGAACGACCTGGCGAACCTCTGCTCCACGGTGCTGTCGTAGAGGCTTGTCCTGTTTTCGCCATCATCGGCTTCTGTCGTCGTGGCTAGGATACTGCCGAGCTCCTTGCTGTCCGCCTCGAAGGTGTACACCCTCCCTCCCCTACTCCTCGCGAGTATCTCGGCCTTGACCGTCCATGGCCCGCACGATGTTATGTGGGGAAGGAGCTTCGCGATCGACGTGCCATACCGCTCCGTCATCTTGAAGAGCGAGAGGGGACCGTCCAGAGTGACCCTGTACCCTCTCCCTTCATCCCTCTCCGCCACGTAGATCAAACCCAGCCTCTTCACCTCTCTGAATATGTTCTTCCAGTTCCCTGATGCTGAGAACTCCACCCTCAGTGACTTGAACAGGAGGGTCTGAGTCAAGGCGAGGTTGTAGCGCTTGAGGAGATGCTCCGGGCCGAGCCACTTGAACTCCTTCAGTATCAGTTGGTCGTCCAGGTCGCTGAAGAGCGTCATTTCTAGTGCCTCCGGCGCGACGCGCAGCTTCGTCGAAATCCTTCGAAGGACGTCGGCCCTCTCCCCCAAGGTCGTCGCCCTTGCCTTGCTGGCCTCCACAAAGACCGCCATCCTTGCCTCCCTGGGGTTCAGCACGCTTTCGACCTCGAAGACGCATCTCCTCTCCAGCAGAGCTGATAACCCTCTAACGAGCTTGAAGTCGTACCCTTCGTCTTCCACCCCCCTCAACCTCTCGAGGAGCTCTCCCTTTTTCTTTCCAGTGCAGTCACTGAACATTCCCGTGATTCTCTCAGCAAGAGCGAGGGTGCCGGGATCGAGGTTCGCGTAGAGAGGGCGTATCTTACCCCCGGAGATCTTGGCCCTTAGCAGGTCTGACGGAAGCACTTCACATCGCTCCGGCTACTTCACTCCTTCCAATCAGCAGCTTCGCCGTCGTCGTAGCGTTCGTGGTCGTCGTTTGTGTTCCCCTCCTTGGCCCCCTCTTCCGCGCCCCGCTTTCTCTTCCTCCTCGAACTAGTCCTCGTCTCCGACGTCTCCCTCGAGACGAGCTCTATCAGCCTCGCCCGTCCCTTCCCCTCGCTCTTCCTAAGGAGCCTCCCGAGGCGCTGGATGAACTCTCTCGAGCTGCCGGTCCCGCTCACTATGACGCCCATAGAAGCCTCGGGCACGTCTATCCCCTCGTCGAGCACCTTCGAAGTGACGATAGCCCTGAACCTTCCCTCCCTGAATCCCTTTAGCACCTCGTACCTCTCCTCTTTGTTCGTGGTATGTGTTATGAACGGTAGGAGGAACCTCTTCGATATCTTGTAGATCAGGTCGTTGTGCTGGGTGAAGATGAGCATCCTGTCGTCTGGGTTCTGCCTGAGCAGCTCACCGAGCTCGTCTATCTTCGCCTCGGAGTTGAAAGCGATGCTAATCGCCGCGTTCCTTGCGAGCAGCGCCCGCCTCGCTTCGGGGTCCCTCGAAGTTCTCATTATGAACCTCTGGAAGTCCAATGGCGACCTCAGCCATATCCTGTTGCTCTCCAGATAACTAGCGAATGATTTGTAGTTCCTGTCGTACTCCTCTTTCTCCGCTTCGGTCAGCTCGACGTCGATCCGCTCGAGGGCGTAGTCGGAAAGGTACCTTCCAGCCAGGTCCTCGGCCCTGAGCCTGTACACTACTCCCCCTATCAGCCTCGGCAGTTCGAGGTGGAGCATGTCCTCCCTCTCGTACGTGGCCGTGAGGCCCATCCTGTACGGGGCTGTGAACATCTCCGCAATCTGCCTGAAACTCTCACCAGGCAGATGGTGGGTTTCGTCGAAGATGATGAGGCTGAACCTGTTTCCCAGTTCCCCTGCTCTGATGAAGGCCGAGTCATACGTGCATATGGTCACCGCCCCGACCGTGTTCTCCCCTCCTCCGTAGACTCCGACCCGGATACCGAACTCCTCCTCGACTCTCTTCCTCCACTGCTCCAGCAGGTCGAGCGTGGGGACGATAACGATGGCGGGCTGGTTCACGGACTCGATTGCCTTCATCCCGATTATGGTCTTCCCTGCGCCAGTCGGCAACACAATCACACCGCGCCTTCCTGCCCTGTCCCAGGAGTCGAGTGCCTTCTTCTGGTAGGCCCGCATGCCTATGCTCTTGCATTTCAGGTCGGGACATGGAGGAAGGTCCTCGACGCCGTCCTTGACTGTAGAAAGCTCACTCTTCCTGAGAAACTCGACCAACTCTCTGTAATACAGGCCTTGGGCCCTGAACGCCCTCACCCTGTCATCCCAGGTGGAGTAGGGAACCCTGGCTTCGCTCCTTATCAGGATGGTCCCCTTGTCGTATGACAGGTAGGTCGGCTGCACTGATCGCAGTTCCCTTGTCTCGGGATTTAGTCTTTGTCTGTTCGTCTGCTTCGATGCGCGCGCTTCCATGTCACGCTGAACAAGGACGGCGAAACCATCGACGCCTCATCGCTTGACACGCCTGCCGGCCTTCGCGAATAGTGGACCGTTCAACAGATTGTTGACAGCTCTTCTCGTCAAATCCAAGTTTCCAAGGTATCCGGTGAGGACGTGGCGCATCTCCCCGTCACTCATCTCCACGAAGACTTGAGGTATCAGGTAGTCCTCTGACCAGTCGCCGAATTCGCGGACGAGTTCGTCTGCCCTCTTCTCCTGTTCTGGAACGTCGATATCATACGAGAAGAACGGAATCCCAAGTTCCTCCGAGATTCTCCGCATAGGTTCGACTGTTATCGGTTGGCAGTGTGGGCACCAGGTTGCATGAACCACGTGCACCGCTTTGATTTCAACCAAGGGTCAAATCAACCCCCCCGCCTCGTCGAGTACTAGTAGCAATTCCTCCCTAAAGAAGTTGGCCTTGGAGCACAGCCATTTCTCGGCGACTGGAATACTAGCCATAGGGTCGTGGATAACTGATCAGCCATTGGGACGTAACAAGCGGGTGGGCTGAACGTGTCGCTCGAAGGCCTCCAGCATGAACCATAAATGAAGGAAAAGGAGAAAAGAAAAGCTTCTACGGGACAGATGGTGGTAGAGCCTTGAGCGAAGAGCAGTTCCTAGAGTGGGTCAACAGGAGGTCACACCTGCCCCTAGCAGTCAAAGGACACACCTTTGTTCTGAAAGGCGACAACGTCATCGTAGTCGACGGGGGGAAGTTCGTCTACGAGGAGGCCTTGGAGCTGGTGAAGCTGCTCAATTCGAGGAGTCCGTTCGCGCAGATAGATGCAACCTTCATGGTTTTGGAGCGGAACGGGGCGCTCCGGCTGATTGTCATCGGGCTGATAGCGGTCATCGTCGTGGTCGTCATCCTGCTCGCCAGGAGATAGTCTTCGACTCGCTACGGCTTGATTGTAATGTAGTGCAGATACGTGACTCCTTGGGCAGGGACGCTAAGCACACCAAAGTTGAGGTTGCTGGAGCCGTCAGTCCAGGCGTAGACTGTACGATCGACGCTCCCGGGTCCGTAGGTCTGGAGCAGGCTGACCACCAGACCTAGTATCGTCTTGTTCGCCCCCGCTGCACTGAAAGACGCGCCGCCCACGTTCACGTAGACCGTG
The DNA here is from genome assembly GCA_050015955.1 of Nitrososphaerales archaeon. Lineage (GTDB taxonomy): Archaea > Thermoproteota > Nitrososphaeria > Nitrososphaerales > Gagatemarchaeaceae > UBA183. The sequence continues at coordinate 2,519 of JBEKAG010000008.1, read as the reverse complement.
GGGTTGACGGACGTCGCGTTGACCAAGCTGTAGCCGCGTAGGGCAACCAAGGCGTCTATCTGATGGACCAGGGCATTCCTGCTTGGCGTCGCTGGGGTCGTGGAATTGCCTGCCCCGAGGTTCTCGAAAGCCGCCGCGGCATTGAGTCCCACTCCGACGACGCCCGAGGATGGGTTGACCGCTGTCATGAAAGGCAACTGAGTGACTACACCGGTGGTACCGGGGTTGGTGTACACGGCTACGAAATAGGTGAGCTGCCCTCCGACGGAGTAGAGCAGGTAGGAACCGAACCTATAGTTGGGGAGTAGAGTTAGTTGCGTCCTCACCTGCTGGTTAGTGTTGAGGGCGTTCTCTGCAGCCGTGGGGCCGATAATCAACGCCGACTGCGAGGGGTTCTGGTAGAGGTCAATCTGCCCCAGTCTGTCCCCACCGTAGGCTATGTAGAGCGCCCCGAGGTTCTTGCTGACGACGCCCTGGTACTGGGCTAGCTGCATACCGACGAAGTACGTCTCGTCCCCGACGGCGAAGGGGATGTACTGCACGGTGCTGTCCCCAGCCCGCTCGTAGAACTGGGTGCCGGACCTGAAGATGAACGGGTCGCTCACGTGGTAGGTGAAGTCGTAGTCTAACTGGCCTGCGACTGTGGGCCTGCCGAGCAGCTGCTCTGGATACCTGAGCTGGGGAACCAGCCAGGAGGGAGAGGCGGACCAGCTGCTGTAATAGTTCTTGTAGAACTGCGTGATGAAGTCAGAGGAGTTGGTCCCCAGCAGGTTGGAGACTGTGTAGCCCTGCATCGCGCCGTCTTGGATGTTGACTAGGACCACGCCGAAAAACCTCAGGTAGGGGCTCGCGGAAAATCCCGACTGCAAGGGGTAGTTGATGTAGACCTGCACCGCGTAGTAGAGGCTCTTCCCGTCGGACACTATGTACGCCGAGGGGTCCATGGTGAGGCCTGGGATCAGCACGTCTCCGACCCGGGTGAAGATGTTCCTGTTCCACAACATGTCCATCGACTGGCCTGAGAAGGCGAAGCCGAGCTGCCCCTCGGCGAATGTGAACCACATCGACTTCTGCCAGCCGCTCAGCACGTAGTCTGGCGCTCCGGCGTACGATGCGTTCTGGACTTCATCGTATCCTAGGACGTGAACGTACACGCTCTGGTTGAAGCCGCTCCCCTCGCCGTAGTAGATGGGGGGTTCGGACGCGATCCCAAAGGCGCTGGTCACGGGAATCACAGACCCGTTGTGCGTGTTGATTACCAGCACCTTCGCAGCGTGGGTGTAGATGAGGTGCTGGCTGATCCAGTCGGTCGATGGGAAGGTGGGCGTCGTCGGTGAAACCCAGTATTCAGTGCCGTTGTAGAAGACGATCTCGGAGCTGGCCAGGCCCATCCAGTTGTAGGCGCCGATCTCCTTCGTGTTGGTGACTGCCGCGGCCTGCTGGTCCCACTGCCGGACCAGGTTGAGGGTCGTCGTCGGGTTGCTCGTGGGGAGGTTGGTGATGTTGCTGACTCGGATGTCATCCAGACCTGCGGACCATCTTGTCACTGTGATTTGCTTCTGGGTCTGAGGATGCCATGAGTACGCAAGGTAGTTGTTGTTCCAGTTGAAGTAGTAGAAGGCGCCGACGGCCACCTGGACGAGCAACAGCGCTGCGAGTACGACCGCGACCACCTTGAAGAGCTTCAACCTAGGCGCTTGTGCGTTCCTTCTTGAGAGGGAGACGATCCCCACAGCAGTGAGAAGGGAAGCGCTCCAAGCTATCCCGTAGACGTAGGGCGTGGCTATGTTCATCAACCAGTAGGGGGCGCCCAGTATAATCTCAAGGAGGATTGCAGCGATCAGGGTGAGCAAGTTCCTGATCCAGACGTCGCTCCTCCGCGTGGCAAGGTTGGCCAGCAGGCGGAGGATGGTTCGAACAGCAAAGACCAGGAGAAAGGCGGAAAGCACGTAGGAGAGGACGGCGTACTGGATAGACATGGAGGGCATCAGGCTGATGAGCCTGGCACCGGAGGCCGGGGCCAGCGGGAGTGCGAAGACCCGTGGGACCTCTGCCCAGCTCCCCATGCCCATCGTCATCATCATGATGGCGTTCATCGTCGAGCCGAGGAGCAGGAAGCCGCCCGATACTACGAAGGCGTAGAAGGCTATCGCCCACTTGAGCGTCTGCCAAAGGGCCCAGAGCCAGACGTTCATCTTCTCGCTGATCCGCAACCCTCCCTGCTCGACCTCGGAGGGTCTGATGAATCTGAAGAGCACGGTTCCGAGCCTCCAGAGGTCGCTCCCCCCCAGTTTGGGGTATACGAGCAGTAGCGCGAAGAGGCCGGCCGCTACGAAGGTGTAATCGTGGTAGAAAGTGATGCCGAACCAGTTGAGGCCGGCCTTGGCAGAGTAGACCGACTGAGCGATAGACCACTCGAGTATCACCCAGGCGACGGCGAGGACGACTACGACTGCGATGAGGGCGAGGACGAGCACGGTCAGCCACTTGTAGAGCCTGACGCGTCCTTCTCCAGTGTC
>JBEKAG010000007.1:0-17938 GCA_050015955.1 Nitrososphaerales archaeon | reverse complement strand
GCCACAAGGGAATGACCGCGTTCTACATGCCGCTCGACAGGCCGGGAATCAGCACAGGGTTGGTCGAAGACATGGGCAGGATGGCCCTTTCCACCGGTAACGTCGACATGAAGAAGGTGGAGCTACCTGAACATTACGTCGTAGGTGAGTGGAACAAGGGGTTCTATGTCGGCATGGAGGGCTTTCAGGCCGCAAGAGTCCTCGTCTCCGCCGCGTGCATAGGGTGCTGGGAGGGCGTGCTGGACATGGGGATGAGCTACATCAAGGAAAGGGAGACTTTCAACACTCCTCTGGCAAAGTACGAAGGGATTCAGTTCCCCCTTGTGGACAGCTACGCGGCCCTCGAGGCGGACAAGCTGCTGGTCCATAGGGCTGCTTGGGCAGTGGATGAGCTGTATCGAAAGGGCGCGAGTAAACAGGAGTCCAGACGAGTGGCGATGCTGGCGGCTCAGGCCAAACTCAGGGCCCCAGTGGACGCCTTCATGGGGTGCAGCACTGTCATGGACATGCTCGGCGCCTACGGCTATACTACGAAGTGCGACGTCGAAATGGCGCTGAGGGGTGTAAAGTCGTACTCGGCAGGGGCCGAAGGCGGGCAGAACATCATGAGGATCATCATAGCCAGAGAAATCCTCGGAGACGAGTTCGTGCCGCAGCACTGACTGTATATGCTATAGAAAGCGTAGTCCCCGAGAGCGCGCGCGGCGACCTGGCACGGCCATTGCCCCAAGACCACCTCTTGACGACGGACAATGCTGGTCCCCGAGCTCGCCCTTCCTCCAGGTTTCCAAACGCGGGAACCAACCCTCATCTTTAAATCAATTATGAAGAGGCGCTCGCCAGCGACATGTCACACAAGATAGAGGATCTAGCAGGGCCCGGAATAGGCACATACGAAGAGGTCGAGAAGGTCTTACCCACGGACTACAACTCCCTTCTCGACAGGAGGGAGACGCAGAAAGCCATCTACGCCGCGAGGGGCTACATCGAAGAGCATCTCTGCAAGGAGCTCAACCTAATGATGGTCCAGGTCCCCCTGATTGTCGACGCCGCAAGCGGAATCAACGATATGCTCGACAGGGACGGCACCCGGACGCCGATTCAGTTTCACATATCAAACGACTACGACAAGCACCCGATCGACGCTCAGGTCGTCCAGGCGGCGACCAAATGGAAGCGCTTCGCACTGAAGCAGTTCGGGATGAGTGTGGGAGAGGGCATCTGCACTGACATGCGGGCAGTAAGGAAGGACTACTTCCTAGACCACGACCACAGCGCTTACGTCGACCAGTGGGACTGGGAGAAGGTTGTAAGCGCCGAGCAGCGGAACCTTGTCTACCTGACTGATACCGTCACGAAAATCTGGAAGGTCCTGAAGGGAGCCGAGAAACTGGTTCAAGAGGACTACCCCAAGTTGAGGAAGAAGTACGCGAGCATGCCGGACAAGATCGAGTTCCTTCATGCAGAGGACATTCTAGAAATGTATCCCAACCTGCCAAGGAAGCAGCGCGAGACCGCCGTACTTCAGAAGCATCCAGCCATCTTCATCATAGGCATAGGCTGGGTACTGAAGAACGGCCACCCCCACGAGATGAGAGCGGCAGATTACGACGACTGGGTGACAGAGACAAAGTCGAAAGACGGGAGACCCATGCACGGGCTCAACGGCGACATTCTAGTCTGGAACCCGGTTACGAAACGGAGGCACGAATTGAGCTCCATGGGAGTGAGGGTCGACGGGGCAACCCTGAAGAAGCAGCTCAAGTTGAGCGGACAGCTTGACTTTCTGAAATATGATTACCACAAGGGAATTGTCAGTGGCGATCTGCCTCTTTCAATCGGTGGGGGCATCGGACAGTCTAGGACACTGATGCTGCTTCTCAAGAAGGCGCATCTTGGCGAGGTCAGCGTCTCAGTCTGGCCTAAGGTCCTCAAGGACATGTGTGCGAAGAAGAACATACACGTCCTCGAATAAAACAGCGCGCGGTCTGGAAGGATGGCCGAAGGGGCCGGGCTTTCCGGGCTCCTAAGTCAGGTTAGACCGGCGGCTCGGTCAAAGTCCCAGATCCTCCCAACAGGGCTGTAGGGCTTCCGTCGGAGGCCATCGAGCAGACCGCTTTCCTGGAGCTTGGCGACGAGGCTGGCAGAGTACGAAGGGGCGCCGGTGGCTCCCGGCGAGTTATAGTTGAGTACATGAACCGACCTTTCGTCCTGAACAAGAATCGCCTCCGGAACGAACCCCTCCTTCCCGACGACAGATGCCCTAACCCCCGAGATACCTCGCAGATTCAGAACCCTATGGTCAAGCCCAGGAATGAATCTCCTGACACGCTCGCACATTGCCTTCTTTGACAGAGAGGTATGCCACTCGCTCGCGACCATTGAAAGGAAATCTGCGTCGCTCAACAGACTGAGTTTGGGGCCGTTCGGTACAGCGAACAGCCTGGAAAGAGAACGCAGACCAAGCCCTTCGTAGACGTAAGGGCCTGTGACCATCACCGCGTTCGGTCCAATCTGCCGCACGCCGTCCGGACGCACTACAAAATGCGGGTCGAGGAACGGGAACCTGGGATGCCGAGGGAGACTGTAGACATTCCTCCCGACTCTCGAACCGAACGGCTCGTCAACGACCCAATACTCACCACGAAAGTTGAGCGTAGAGTATTCACTGGCAAGTCCCATCATGTGGGCTATGTCTACCGAGCCACCGCCGGCCGCGTTAATCAGAAGGTTGCACCTGATACCCGCGAGTAGATTGTCACTCGAGAAGGAGACGTCGAGGGTTGCGCCCTCTGCCTTCAGCGAGGAGACCTGAAGCCCGCCCTGGAAGGAGAGTCCCTCGTTCTGCGCGAGCCGATGAACGCATGCGGTGAATTTCCCAAAGTCGACCGAAGCGTCGGTCTTCGAATGAAGCGCGGCCCTGCACTCGACCTCCGGCTCCACTGACTTGACCGACCTCGTGTCTAGCAGCTCCAGTTCGGTCTCCTCCATGCCGTTGTCCATTCCCCATTGTACATACTTCTCGAGGAGGGGAACATCATCTTCACGAAGCGCCACTTCGAGCGTGCCTACCGATTTCCAGGGGAGGCTGAACGCACTGGCGAGGTTGTGCCAGAGGGGATAGGAGAGCCTCGCAGAAAGGGCGAATGCTTTCTTGGTCTCCGGATTGAGGTAGAAGGGACGATGGATTACGCCCGTGTTCCGTGAGCTGGTGTGCCTTGCGACTCCGCTTTCTCTATCTACCAACAGAATCCTGCAGTCGTAGAGGCTCGACAACCAGTATGCTGTGGTGACACCGAGGACCCCAGCCCCGACGACAAGGACGTCAACTTCCTTACGAGGGTTGGAGGCAGGCGACATCGCTATCAGGGCTTCGGGGTCGGATTGATTAGTCTGTCCGGTCGAAGGTCGTGGCTGATTTCAGAGCCAGCGAGTGTGTCCGGCTGCCATCCCGGTCAAATCGTCTTCAGGTAGCCGTTCTGCTCTAGCCACTCTGCGTGGGCCTTGATGTAGCGCCACAGGATGTCCGCCTTCCTGTTGTCGAAGTCCCAAGGAGCTACCAAGACAATGTCGCCTTCGCGTATCCACATTCTTCTCTTGAGTCTGCCCCTAATCCTGCAATTACGAGTCTCTCCGTCGGCACATTTCACTATGACCTGATCTCCCCCAGTTAGCTTGACTGCCTTTCCGAGTATCTCTCCCTGGCCTGGCATCACCAGCTCCTTCAGGTTGGACTCGCTGAGCACCTTCCGCTTACCCAATGATCATCACCGACTGGCCCTCTCCCCACCCGGGATTGCCTCCAGATTAAAGCGCTTCATCTGTGCCGCCTCCATCTCATTCTCCCCCCTCCCGAACCCCGGTTATATCTGCGCCCACCCCGCATCCGACCCCGCCCAGAATCCTCGAGGTTGCTGCGCGAGAAGTGTATCTCGTCCTCAGGCCTCAATGGTCTGATGGGCGCCTTTGCCAGGCCCATTATCCTCGCGAAATCTGGGTTCTCGTCCCGGCTCACAAACGTGTACGCCTTGCCCAAGTCTCCTGCCCGCGCGGTCCTGCCCACCCTGTGGAAGTAGACCGTGGAGTCCTCGGGCACGTCATAGTTTATCACACACCCGACCTGCCTCACATCGATGCCTCGGGCAGCCACGTCGGTGGCCACCAAGACGTCGACCCGGGCCGTCCGGAAGAGGTTCATCGAATGGTCCCGCTGGTTCTGGCTGAGGTCGCCGTGCAGCTGAGCAACGCTCAGGAAGCGCCTCTCGAGTTCTTTTGCCAGCTTGGCGGTCCCGTACCTGGTCCTGCAGAAGACCACGGTGCTTCCTCTCTTCTCTCTCTTTAGGACCTGAAGCAGCAGCTCGAGCTTCTCAGGCCGTTCGGCTTTTGCGTAGAACTGTTCGAGCGTTGTGACTGTAGGCTCGTTCTCGTCCACTAGAATGTGCTCGGGGTCGATCATGTATCTCTGGGACAGTTCGATAATCCTCCTCGGCATGGTCGCCGAGAAGAGGCTGAGCTGGCGGTCGTTGGGTGTGGAAGCCAAGATGAAATCGACGTCGTCGATGAAACCCATATCGAGCATTACGTCGGCCTCGTCTATGACTACGAATCTGACAGAATCGAGGCGGAGCGTCCGATGTCTAAGATGGTCGATCACCCGTCCTGGTGTGCCAACGACTACGTGCACCCCCCGCCTGAGAGCTTCGAGTTGGACGTTCATCGACTGCCCGCCGTATATCGTCAGTACGTTGATGCGGGTGAATGCGCCGATCTTCCTGAGTTCCTGCGTGATCTGGACGGCGAGTTCGCGTGTCGGAGCGAGGACGAGCGCCTGCACGCGATGGTCGTGGGGATTGACCGCGTGAAGCAAAGGAATCCCGAAAGCCGCGGTCTTTCCGGACCCGGCTTTGGCCTGCCCGACGACGCTCCTTCCGGCCAGCAGGGGGCCGATCGCCTTCTCCTGAATCGGGAACGGCTTCCGATAGCCGTCCGAGACGACGCCCTTCAGGACCTCAGGACTCAGTTCCAATTCGCTGAAGCTTTCCAAGTTCTCTCGCTTTTTCCACAACATCAGAGTCACAGTATCAGTCAGGTATTCGCCGCTGAAACGTTATGACGCAGAATTGCAAGAACCGATTTGAATCGGCCCGTATTTAAGCGTCCTTGATTCAACGAGTCCCAATCGCTCGTCCCAACATCTAGTCCTTCCCCAGGTTCGAATCTGATGTTTGCAGGTAGATCGTGCTGACGGAATTCGAGGTCTGACGGCCAACGGATCAAGGACCAGGACTCAATAGCAGGGCCTACGTGTGACAGCTGAGTCTGCAATACCGAGTGAGGACTCGAGTTACGGGCTCTCTCTTGCTATAGACTACTGCAGACCGCGCCAGATCCGAACGCCCGGCGGCGTGATGACCACCCTCTCGTCTCCGAGCCTCGCGATGTCGCCGCCGATGGAGGTAGCGAATTCGTAGAGTTGCTCGACAGAGGATTTCAGCTCGTCCAGACTCTTCTGGGCGAGCGGGGTGACCTTTAGAATCACTATCGTCTTGTTCGTAACGTCCTCCTGAATCTTAGGTATGTCCTCGATGCTCCTCAGAGCAAGCGCCTTCAGCAGTATCTCCTTGCTCTTACCTTCCAGCCTTTTCTCCTGGACAACTCCTGACATTAACAGTTTGCTTCTCCTTTAACCTGAAACCCATTATTAAGGGTGAACCGACCTTGCAATTCTATCAACGCCGCGAATTTGTTAGACCAACTTGTACAGTATTCTTCAGAAACTGCGGAATCCGTGCTCAACATATAAGGGGAGGGTGTGCCGAAACTACTCAGAGCTCGCTAGCCGCCGAGGACTTGTGAGTAAGTCCTCCCATACTCAGACCCGCTTGTGAAGGGTCCAGTACCCGTCGCCGACGTGGTGCAAGTTCTTCAGGCAGCTGCCTTTGGTCATCGTGGATGCCTCGGAGCTGGAGACAATGGAGAGACCGATTGCGATCGCCCGGCCCTTCTTCTCTTCCTTCACCACGACGATGGCCCCTGGGGCGCCCCAGTCGTCGAACTTCCTAATTCCGGGCCGCATGACGTCCGCCCCGTTCAGGAGGAACCGGATTGCACCTTCGTCGACCACGGTCGACGGGAACATTGCCAGGACCATCGGCGACCCGAGGAAGGGGACGAACCTTTCTCCGGTCTTCACGAATGTCAGACCGTCTAAGCTAACGAAAACGACGCCCTCTTCCGGTTCCGCGCACTCAGCCTGTGCCGACTTCGGCAGGTTTAGGACCACACCAAGGGAAGACTCAATCTTCTGGATCATCTCTGTGGAATCTCGCCTAGATAGAACCCACTTCTTCATTCGACGCTGCAAATCTGATTGCTTAAATAAATCCATTCGAAGGCGGTAACAAGAGTAAGTCTTTGTCAGCAGATATGGCAGTGAAGGTGCTCGACGAGAGCGTCGGAAAAGTCGTTCTCATCAAGCTGAAGGGAGGGAAGGTAATCAGAGGCTTGCTGCAGGGATTCGACATGCACATGAATCTCTCTCTTGATAAGGCCGAGGAGGTAGCAGAGGACGGCGCGGTCAATTCCTTAGGGACGCTGGTAGTCAGGGGAGACAACATCATAATGATCTCTCCACCGCCCAACTGAGTACCCACGCCATTTCTTCTTCGATAGCAGGAAACACCGACACGGCAGCAGATTCCTTCCGCCCCCTAGAATGGCTGGGAAGGTCTGTGCTGGTTCCTAGGATTCGTGAAGGTCAGTCCGAATCTACCTTTAATACCGAAGCGCTAACAGGACGTGCAAGGAATCGTCTCCATGGTCGACTTGTTCACCGCCGTGGTTGCAGGCGCGGTGGGGCTCGGCCTCGGTGGTTTGGTCGTGTACCTAGTCTTCTACTCGCGCCCGAAGCCCGAGAAGGTTGTCGCGGTGTCCCGGGACGAGAGTGGCAGAGTGACGACTTCGACGGTCTCATCTTCGCACCTCGACCGTTCTAGGAGAGAGATGAGGACAATTACGGTCGAAAGAGACCTCCTTTCGTCGGCCCTTATGAAGCTCTACGAGGCGGAAAATGAGGGCAGGATCACGAAGGAGGAGAGAGAGATGATCTCGAAGCGGTACAGCGAGCAAATCAAGGACCTCCAAGCGAAGCTGAAGGACGTCGAACTAGTGGTTGAGGTGGGGGAGCTGGAGAACTTGAGGAACGAGCTGGTCACCCTCTTCGAACAGAAGATTCAGAACATCGAGGGAAGGCTTGATGTCGCCAAGCAGAGGCTCGGGGTAGTCGCGCCGGAGGCAGTTAAGAAGGAAGGGGCTCCGAGGGTCGAACGGGGCACAGACCTGGAAAGGGCCGTAGAGAAGAAGGCCAAGCCTGAGATGTCGGAGTCCGAAAGGAGGGTCAAGGAGATCAGGGACGAGGTGATGGAGGCCCTAACTCGACTAGAGCAGATAGACATAGACAAGAAACAGCAGGAAGACTGATGGACAAGTCCAAACAGGCGCTGGAGGGAGTAGCCCGTGACCTCTCAAAGAAGATTGGGATCGGGATGACGCTAGGCCTGGGAAGCGGTTCGACTGTCGCCGCCCTGATAGAGGAGTTGTCGCCTCTGCTCATAGCAGAATCGAAGCAAGTCAGCGGGGTCCCCACGTCCGCTCAGATCGAGATGGTTGCATTGAGAAACGGGATCAATCTGGCGCCTTTCAAGGGGTCAGTGGACCTCGTAATCGACGGGGCAGACCAGGTCGACGCGGACCTGAACCTCGTGAAGGGGGGCGGCGGAGCCCTGCTCAGGGAGAAGGTAGTCATGAGCAGCGCGAAGGAGGTCACCATAGTCGCGTCTGAGGAGAAGTTCTCCAGGCGCCTCTGCGAGAGGGGGATCAGGGTGCCGGTCGAGGTGGTTCCTATGGCCAGGGAGAGCGCCAGGGTGAAGCTCTCGATGCTCGGGGGGGTTCCCGAAGAGCGGCTGCTGCCGAAGGGGTATCCTTACTTCACCGAGAACGGGAACCTGATCCTAGACACGATGTTCGAGCCAGTCGAGGGCCCGAGGACCTTCGAGGTCAAGCTGAAGGCGGTCCCTGGTGTCGTCGAAGTGGGCATCTTCACCTTCAAGCCCATAACGGTCTACAAGCTGAAGGGTGACGGATCTTTCGAAGTCCTCGAAAAGCGCGAGTAGACTTATAATCCCCTCTAAGAAACCGTTTCTGTCAAAATGGCGAGAGATCCAGGTTACAAATCAGCCCCGATAGACCCGAACTTTCTTTCGAAACCCGACCAGTTCCCTATCACCGGGGAACACAACGGACACAAGGTTCGAGCGACAGGCCTCTCGAGGATGGATGGTGAGGGCAAGCCGTATCCGACCAAGAACGGGATACACGGGACTTCAGTCGCGGTGGACTGGGAATCGTGCGTGGCCGACGGCGTCTGCATGGACGTCTGCCCGGTCTTCGTCTTTGAGTGGTTCTTGACCCCCGGACAGGCGGGAACGGGGAAGGACAAGGTGCTCGGGCAAGGGACGCCGGAATGGAATGAGTACAGGACGGACAAGTGCGAGCCGATGAGAGAAGCAGACTGCATATTCTGCATGGCTTGTGAGACATCCTGCCCGACTCAATCGATCAAGATCACTCAGCCATAGGTCAGCCGTCTAGTCTAGTTTCTGGCAACACGTAGCCATCGAAGATTGGCATTTTCCCATCGTCTTACGCCTTCCTTATAGCGCGAGTCCCTCGGGGGAGCCTCGATTGGTCAAACTCAGGGGCTACACCCTGATCGTCGTCCTTAGCGTCATCTGGGGCATGGCCTTCGTCGCGATCAAAAGGGCGGACGACGAGCTGAGCTCGAACAACCTAACGCTGCTCAGGTGGTTCATAGTCGCTGCGGCGTTCTTGGCCCTCTATCCTGCGCTGGCTAAGCCCAAGGCCAAGTTCGAGAAGAAAGATTTCCCAAGGCTGCTTGTCATCGCGCTCACCAGCGTCGACATCTACCACCTCTCGCTTAATGCGGCCGAGAAGATTGTAAACGCGTCCCTCGCTGGACTGCTGATATCGCTGTCTCCGCTGGCCACGGTCCTCCTTTCCGCAATAGTTCTTCACGAGAAGATTCACAGGAGGCTCGGTCTGGCCCTCGTCTTGGCGATCGCTGGGGCAGTGCTAATCTCCAGCCAGGACCTCTCCGTGAGCGCAGGCGCTGGCCCTCTGCTCGTTGTCGTGGCCGCGCTCGCCAGCGCGACCTACACAGTCGCTTCGAAGCCGCTGGTCGGGAAGTACGGTCCCTTCCCTGTGGCCGCCTGGACCGCTTTCTTGGGGACAGCAATCCTTCTACCCTTGGTCTCCCCGAGCCTGATCGAGCAAGCCAAGAGCCTCTCCGAGGTCGGTTGGGTCTCGGTCCTCTACCTTGCGGTCCTCAGCACGGTCGTGGCGAACCTGATCTTCTTCACTCTGGTTAACCGGCAAGCCGTTTCGAGGCTGGGCGTACAGCTCTACCTTGTCCCAATGGTCAGCGCTGCCGGGGGGGTCCTGGTGCTGAAAGAAGGCTTCGGGCTGGCAACCTTGGCAGGAGGAGCGCTCCTTCTTATCGCAGTTGCCCTGGGGATGTCGGGGCGTCGCTGAGCAACCGTTTTATGTGCGCCGGCTTCGGCGAAGACGAAGACATTGGAGGATGACGCGGAGATCAGGCTGCTCGAGCAGAGGAAACTCGAGGCGCTGAGGAGGCGCCTGAAGGCTACGGCCGCACCTTCGAAGAAGGACAAGACCGATAGGGAGCTGGTCGAGGGGATGCTCTACGACAGGGGAGATGAAGTCCTCGAAACCGCTTATGGGTTTTATCCGAGACAAACAGAGGCGCTGGTGAAGGAGCTGGCCGGCATGATACGGGAAGGCCGTCTGGCGGAGCATGTCTCTGGGGGCGAACTCTACTCAATCTTCAGGCAGCTAGGACTGCGTTTTAGGCTCAAGACCTCGATCAGGGTCCAGGACAGAGGGAAGCTCGTGGACCTCAGCGAGAAGCTGAGCAGGAAGGAGGGCGAGTAGTGGCGCCCAGCCCTGAGAAGAGGAAAGGGGTCGTGGAGAAGGTCTTTCGCGTGCCGAAGACGACCAACCCGGTTCTGGTCTGCGGGCTCCCCGGAAGCGGGTACGTCGGGAAGTTGGCCGCCGACCATTTGGTCGACACCTTCATGCTGAAAAAGGTAGTTGAATATACTGGTGAGAGCTTTCCTCCCCAGGTCAACGTGAAGGCTGACGGCACCGTCGAACAGATGAAGGCAGAGCTCTACTACGGTCAGGCGGCGAAGGGCAAGGATCTTTTCGTATTCACGGCTGAAGCTCAGCCTACGACCTCGGACGGCGAGTATGAGCTTTCGGACGCGGTAGTGAAGATAGTGAAGAAATATGGAGTGAAAAGGGTCTACACACTCGCCGCCTATATCACAGGGTCATTTTCGGCGTCCCCGAAGGTCTACGGCGCGGCTACTTCCAAGGAGATGCTGAGTTCAATCTCGGAGAAGGGGGTCACTTTGATGAAGGACGGCGGAATCAGTGGTATGAACGGCCTGCTGATCGGGATGGCGGCTCTCCGCGGGCTCGAGGGCGCGTGCCTCCTTGGCGAGACCTCCGGATTCGTTGTCGACGCTGGAGCCTCAAAGTCTGTGCTTGAGGTTCTGTCCACGGCGGTCGGGTTTCCAATAGACACGTCAAAGCTGAAGGAGAAGGCAGAGGAGACCCAGAAGGTAATAAGCCAGCTCCAAGCGATTTCGGAGCAGTCACAAGAGACGATGCCTCAGCCAAGACGCGAGGCCAGACCTGGATACATCGCCTAGCCTTTGATGTTGCCGATGGGCCTCAGGGCCACAACCTTCTTGGAGATCCCAGCGACATCCATTGTCTCCACAACCTCTGAGATGTCCTTGTATGCCATGCCAGCCTCTTCTGCGAGGCCGTCCATCGTGGCCGACTTGACGTAAATCCCTCTTTCGAGCATCTTCCTCTGGAGCTCAGCTCCCCTGAATTCACGTTTGGCAGCCGTCCTCGACATTGTCCGTCCTGATCCGTGGGCCGTGGAACCGAAGGTGTCCTCCATCGCTTTCGACGTCCCAAGGAGCAGATAGGAACCGGTCTCCATCGACCCCCCAATGATGACCGGCTGTCCGATAGATCTGTAGGGGGCCGGTATGTCGTGATGACCAGGCCCGAAGCTCCGGGTGGCTCCCTTCCTGTGGACGAGCAACTCGGCGTTGACACCATCGTAAGAGTGCCTTTCGACCTTCGCCACGTTGTGGCAGACGTCGTATATCAGATGCATGTCGAGGGCCTCAGCGTCCCTGTGGAAGACTTTGGAAAAGGCCTCCCTGACCTTCTGGACGATCACCTGCCTGTTGGTGAAGGCCATGTTCGCCGCACAGACCATTGCGCCGTAGTAGTCCTTCCCCTCCTTGGACGCGAAGGGGGCGCACGCAAGCTCCCTATCGCGGACCGAAATGCCGTATCTCTTCATTGCGCCGTCGAAGACCCTGAGATAGTCACTCCCCACCTGATGGCCGAACCCCCTGCTACCGCAATGGACCATGACGACCACCTGATCCTCCTCGAAGATGTCGAAATGCTTCGCGAGGTCGCGGTCGAAGAACCGAGCCGGGTCGACGACCTGGACTTCGAGGTAGTGGTTTCCAGAACCGAGGGTTCCGAGTTGCTGAATTCCTCTGCTTCGCGCCTGGCGGCTAACCTTCGACGGGTCGGCGCCCTTGATGAAGCCTCCCTCCTCTACGTGAGACGGGTCGTCCTCCCAGGCCAACCCGTTCTCGGCGCACCATTTGACCCCGTACTTCATCACCTCCTCGAATTGTGATTCTGATATCCTCAGCGTCCCCTTGACGCCGACCCCGGCAGGAACGAGCCTAAACATGAGGTCTACCAGCTCCTTCACCTTGGACTTGACCTCTGGATAGCGTAGATTGGTCCTGATGAGCCGCATTCCGCAATTGATGTCAAAACCGACCCCGCCTGGTGAAATGACGCCTGATTCGGTGTCGAATGCTGCTACACCGCCTATCGGGAACCCGTACCCCCAGTGGGCGTCCGCCATCGCATAAGCGTTCCTGACGATCCCCGGCAGACATGCGAGGTTGGTTACCTGTTCGAAGACCCCTGCGTCCATCCCGTCCAACAGCTTCTCGGTCGCGTAGATCCTCGCCGGGACGAGCATTCCGGATTTGTAAGATGTCGGAATCTCCCAGACGACACTTGAGACCTGTTTGATGGAGTCGATATGTGGCATGCCGAATGTGGTACCTGATTCGAGTCGGCGGCCCTTGCTTGCTTCTTAAAGCGTTTGTGTGCGAGTGTCAGATTGATGCTAGATGTCTAAGACTACGGTCGCCGTCCAGTGGCCGCCCTCGCGCCTGACCCCGAACATGTGCATCGTCACCGCCTTGACGTCGTTCCTGAGCAGATGCCTTCTCCTGTTAATCGGCTCTCCTTTCATCGTCGCCTCCAGCGACTTCTGATCGGCGGCGACCTTTACTTCGATTTCGCGGAAGAGCAGGGAGTCCACGTCCTTGACGACTATAATCTCAGTGAGGAAATCATAGAGGAGTCTGTCGAGGTCTTCTGACGAGATCCTGACCTTCCTAGTCGTATTGGAGCGCAGGGTCTCAGGGTCGACCATGACGTCGGAGACCGCTAGGGCTGACGACTCGAAGAGCCCGTTGACCGAGTCGGACTCCGCTTCGAAGGCGATGTCGGCGAGCGCGATGTCAGGAAGGAACCTGAACGGCATTCTGAACCTAGCGCCCGGTGCTAATTCAAAGCTCTTAATCTATGCGCCCCTCCGAGAAAACCGTTGGTCGGAAGACTCCTAGAGGTGACGCTCGGAGACCCCTTCTCCAACCTAGCGCTTGAAGAGGTGCTTTTCACGGGCCTCCGGGTCCCAACCCTCAGGGTCTGGAGCAACCAGAGATCTGTAATCATCGGCAGGGCCCAACTGGCCAAGTTCGAGACGAACCTCGAGTACTGCCGCGGCAACTCCATCCCGGTTGTGCGAAGGTTCACAGCTGGAGGGGCGGTCTACAACGGACCGGGGAACCTAAACTGGTCTTTCTTCGTTCCGAGGGGGGTCGACGGGAAGGGAGCAGACCTCGGTGATGCAAGCAGAGTGTTCGTATCATTTGCAACGCTCGTCGTCAGGGCGCTCCGAGTCTGCCGTGTGGACTGCGAGTTCAAGCCGCCGAACAGCATAGCCAGCCTTCATGGGAAGATCAGCGGGATGGCGGCGGCCATTTCGAAAGGAGGCGTCCTCTGCCACGGAACCCTCTTGATCGACGCAGACCTAGAGGAGGTCGAGATTCTGACAAGGCCCAGCGATGAAGGGTTGGCGCGGCGGTATCCGAGGAGCAGATTCACCCCCGTATCGAACTGTGGGGTCAAGACTCGCGAATTCGTCTCCGAGCTGGCAAAGGGCTCTGGATACGACTTGGAGAAGGACCGACTAGGGACGGGAGAGTCGGAGTTGGCCCTTCGCCTAGCCACGTCGAAGTATGCTGATGACAGATGGAACCTGGGAGACCCTTTCTTTCTAAACGATCTCTAGTTCCTTGCCAGCCTTCGCGAACGCGTTGACGCCGAAGTCTATGTCCTCGTTCGTCAGCGCCGCGTTCATGATGGTCCTGATTCTTGCCTTGCCCTGGGCGACCATTGGGTAGACGATCGGGAGTGCAAAGACGCCGAGTTCGAAGAGGCGTGAGCTGAGCCTCTTGGCCTTCCCGCTCTCGCCCACCATCACCGGCGTGATGGGAGTCTCGCTTTTTCCGATGTCGAACCCCAGGTCATTCATCGCCTTCTTGAAGCGGCGAGTGTTCTCCCAGAGTCTCTTCACGTGCTGCGGCTCGTGCTCGAGGACGTCCACTGCCGCGATGCAGGCAGCTGCGACAGCGGGCGGATGAGAGCCGCTGAGAAGCCACGTCCTGGATTTATTGCATGCAAAACTGACCAAGTCCTTCGAGCCTGAAACGTGCCCTCCGACCACGCCAAAGGCCTTCGAGAAAGTGCCCATCTCGACCTGCACCTTGTCCCTGGGGAGCTTGAAGTGCGAGACAATGCCCCTGCCCCCATCTCCCAAGACTCCCTCACCGTGGGCGTCATCTACGTAGACCATTGCTCCGTGCTCGGCGGCCGTCTTTGCGATTTTGTCCAAGGGAGCGATGTCTCCGTCCATCGAGAAGACGCCATCTGTGATTATGAGAATCCGATTAGGCGCAGGAGAGGGCTTCTCAGCCCCGTCGAGGACTCGGCCTAGATCATCGGCGTCGGCATGCTTGTAGACCCCCCTCTCGGCGTGCGAAAGCCTCACGCCGTCGATGATGCTGCCGTGATTCAACTCGTCGCTTATGATGAGGTCTCCCTTACCCGCCAGCTGCGGAATAAGGCCCGCATTCGCCGCGAACCCTGTTTGGTAGACGAGTGAGGCCTCGGCGTCCTTGAACCGTGCGAGGCGCCTTTCGAGCTCCACGTGAATGTCCATGTTTCCTGCGATTGGCCTGACCGACCCTGAACCCGCCCCATGCGTCTTCACAGCGGCGATGGCGGCTTCCTTCAGCTTCGGGTGGTTGCTAAGCCCCAAGTAGTTGTTCGAACAGAACATCAGGACTTTCTTCCCGTCGACCAGGCACCAAGGGGTGCTCGGCCCGCTGAGAATCCTGAGCCTCCAGTCTATCTCCTGCCTCACAAGGTCATCGTATTCCCGTTTCAGGAACGAAGTGGGGTCGCGCATGTATCTCGGTCTGCGGGTCCGGCTGAGGGGCTAAACGTCTTTCTGTTCGGACTTGAGCTTCTGATCTAGTTTGGACAGCATGTCCGAGGTCATCCTTGCTAGGTCGTACTCATGCGACCAACCCCAGTCGCGGCGGGCTTCTGTGTCGGATATTGACATAGGCCAGGAATCTGCAATCTCCTGGCGTTGGTCGGGGGAGTAGATGACCCTGAAGCCTGGAATGTGTTTCCGGATTTCGGAAGCGATCTCGCCCGCGGAGGGGCTGATTGCAGCCAAGTTGTAGCCGAGGTGCCGAGGCACATTCTTCACGTCTGTTTGCATGAGGTTGACAGTCGCGCGCAGGGCGTCTGGCATGTACATTATGGGAAGTACAGTGTCCTCCCTAAGGAAGCACGAATAGCTCCCCTTAGTCAGGGCAGAGCAAAAGATCTCCACGGCATAGTCGGTCGTCCCGCCACCCGGGGGCGCCTTGCTGCTTATCAATCCCGGGTACCTGACAGAACGTACGTCGAGGCCGTACTTCAGGAAGTAGTAGTTGCAGAGCAGTTCTCCAGCCACCTTGGTGACCCCATACATGGTGGTTGGGTTCAATGGTGCGTTCTGGGGCGCGTTGATTCTCGGAGCATCCGGCCCGAAGACAGCTATGGAACTCGGCCAGAAGACCCTAGAGAGCCCGTTGGTCCTCGCGACTTCGAGTACGTTCCTGAGCCCGTCCATGTTGACCTGCCACGCAAGTTGTGGATTGTTTTCTCCGGTCGCGGAAAGCAGTGCGGCCAGGTGGTAGATGATATCGACCCTATGCTCCTTGACCACTTTAGTCAGAGCAGATGCGTCGGAAACGTCGAGAACCTCGATGGGTCCGGCCCTCAGCAGGGGATCCTTAGAAACCCGGAGATCCGCCCCGACTACGCTGCTGTCCCCGTAGAGAGACCTGAGGTACGGCACCAACTCGACTCCTATTTGACCGGCAGAGCCTGTTACGAGTACCCTAGGTGTCAACTGGGGCCTGCTTGATTCCTAATCCGTTTAAGCGTTGAACGCGCCTCAAGAAATGATTTTCATCGTGACCGTCGAGACCACGCCCGCCTTCGACCTCAGGTTGTCAGCTATGACTGATTTCACTGCTTGGTCGTCGGGTCCCTCGACCATCACCAGGAGGTCATACAGACCGTAGAGCTGATAGACCGAGAGGATTCCCGGCATCTTCCTGAGAGCAGCGATGCTTTCCTCCTCCGCTCCTGGGCTCAGGTTGACCAACACGATTGCTCTTTCCATGCCGACCTGTAGCTATGCCCAGACTCGGATTAAAGATTATCCTGAAGGGTTGAATCAGCCAAATTCAGGCACGCTTCAGGCGACGTAGGGCTGTGGCGAATGGGACTAGCTCCTCGGTCCTGTTTGTCATGTCCCGAAGGGTCACCTTCCCCGTTTGCACTTCCTTTTTGCCCAAGATGATGACCCAGGACGCTCCCCATCGGCTAGCATCTTCCAGCTGTTTGGCGAGAGACCTCTCACGCAGGGCAGATTCCGCCGGTACTCCGTTGGCCCTGAGCTCCCGAAGGGCCCTGTAAGACTCGTTCCGAGCCTCTTTGCCGGCCACCGCGACGTAGACCAACGGGGAGGAGCGCACAGAATCCCGGGAAAGCGAGAGGGCGATTCTTTCCATCCCTCCTGCCGCCCCAGTCGCAGAGAGGTCGGGTCGCCCGAAGGTTCCCGGAAGGAGATCGTACCGTCCCCCTCCGGCCAGGGAGCCCAGATCAGGGTGAGCGTTGTCGAAGACTTCGAAGACCACTCCGGTGTAATAGTCGATGCCCCTGACCACGCCAAGGTTGAACTCGACTTCGACTCCCCTGCCTTTCATTATGTCGGCGATGGTCGCAAGGGCCGGAGACTCGACTCCACTCTCCTCTAGCCTGGACAGCACTTTCCCTGGAGGACCCCTGATGCTGCCGAATTCGAAGAGCCTGTCTAGGTCCTCAGTCCTGAATCCTTTCTCAGCGTACTCGTTCCTGAGGTCGGGCAGAGCTCTCTTCTGGACCTTGTCCAGGGCGCGCATCATCTCGACTGCCCTCTCGTTCTCCTTGATGCCGAGGACCTTGCTGACGAAGTGCTGGACAGTGCCTCTGTCTCCGACCTGCACGCTGAAGTCCTTCAGACCTAGCCTCTCGAAGAGCCGGTAGCTCGCTTCCATCACTTCCGCGTCCGCCTCAAGGGAAGGAGAGCCGAAAATCTCGAGGTCCCACTGCCTGAACCACCTGTACCGGGCGTGCTGGGGTTCGTCGTACCTCCATGCACCAGCAAGGGAGGCGAGCTTGACTGGTGGCTTGAGGTCGCGTCTTGCGCAAACGTAGCGGGTCATGCCAATGGTAAGGTCGAACCTCAGACCCACGTCGCGCCCGCCCTTGTCCTTGAAGGCGTAGATCTCCTTGTCGACCTCGGCGCCGCTCTTGGCCCTCAAAACAGACAAGTGCTCCAGCGGTTCCGGTTCCATCATACTGAAGTTGAAGAGTTTTGCCACTTCTTCGAACACCCGCTGCACCTGGGCCTGTAAAGCATACTCCTCTGGCTCGATGTCTCGTATGCCGCGGGGGAGAGAGAGGTCCGAGCTACTCAGCCTTCCTCTTCAGTGACGAGAGCTGGGCGAGCATCGCCGTGAGTTGCAGCTCTGGCTGGGATCCTTGGACCAGACGGAAGTCGTACTCGGCAAGTATAGAGACGGCAGCTGCCGGATCGTCGACCTTCATTGAGTTCAATGATTCGTTGGCGAAGCGCAAGAAGTCCCTCTCTGGGATACCGTATATCTTTGTCAGCTCAACCATCCTTGTCCTCGCGGCCTCGAAGTTCCCTTCCAGGGCCAGTTTCATCACTTCGCTCACGCGGACCTTGACGGTTGCCCCGGAAACCGACTTCACGGCCTCGAGGGTCAGCTCAGAGGAGGCCGACGCGGCCTGCATCATGTGGATTGCCTGCCGGAGGTCTCCCTGGGTCGCCTCGTAGATCGCGTTGTAGACGCTTTCGGAAGACACTTTCAGTTTCTCTTCCTTCGCCACGACCTTCAGGTATTCTGTGACGGCAGTCTCGTCAAGTCGGTGGAACCTGAAGATGGCGCAACGGCTCTGTAAGGGTTCGATGATGCCTGAAGAGTAGTTGCAGACTAGAATGAAGCGTGTGTAGGCCGAA